>CAKPRW010000007.1 GCA_934183045.1 uncultured Clostridia bacterium | reverse complement strand
GGTAGTTCAGTTGGTTAGAACGCTAGCCTGTCACGCTAGAGGTCGACGGTTCGAGCCCGTTCCGGGTCGCCATTTTTTTTATATACAAATATATTTGCCTTGATAGCTCAGTTGGTAGAGCAAAGGACTGAAAATCCTTGTGTCACTGGTTCGATTCCAGTTCAAGGCACCATAAAAAAGTAAATCAACTATAAAAGGTTGATTTTTTTGTTGTCTTACAAATATTTGAAAATAATAAGTGCATCCTTTAAATGCGATAAAAATATTAGAATATGTTAATTATTGATATTTTTGTAGATAGAATTGATTATAAAAATATTGCCAAAATATACATTTGATGTTAATATAATTTCAGGGGTATTAATTATGGAGAACAATAATGAAGTAAATAATTTAGAAAAAGAAAAACTAAAAAATGAAGAAACTAATATTAAAAAAGGAAAAAATAACAAGAGAAAATTATGGATTATCATAAGTTTTATCATTGTAATATCTATAATTGGAATTATTATATATGCCAGATTTTCAGAAGATGATTGCACCAATAATATAAATCCTATACCATCTAGTAGTGGTTCAAGTTATAATCCGTATGGTGAAATGGTAGATTACAAACCTGTTATATATTTATACCCAGAAGAAGAAATAAAACTGTCTGTTAAATTAGGTAAAGAAGATAATATTACATGTTCATATCCAGAATATAAAAATGGTTGGAACGTAATTGCAAAACCAAATGGAAAATTAGTAGATGTCGAAACTGGAAGAAATTTATATGCCTTATATTGGGAAGGAATACATAGTGAAGAATGTAACCTTACAGAAGGTTTCGTTATAAAAGGTACTGAGACATTGAAATTTTTAGAAGAAAAACTATCAGTATTAGGTTTAAATGAAATAGAAGCTGAAGAATTTATAGTATATTGGTTACCTATATTACAAGAAAATGAATATAATTATATTAGATTTGCTACATTAGATGAAATAAACAATAATATGCCATTAGAACTATCTGTTGAACCAGATACATTGATAAGAGTTCTAATGCAATATAAACCTTTAGATGAATATATAGAAGTTAAAGAACAAGAATTAGCAACACCAGAGAGAAATGGATTTACAGTTGTTGAATGGGGCGGAACAGAGATAAAATAGAATATAAAAAATACTTAGAATTATAAAGGCTTCTAGGTATTTTTTATATTCTATTTCATCTTGCACTTTACATTTTATGTAAAACATGTTAAAATATAAAATGTATAAAAGCAATAATTCCTTATGCTTGTATACGATGTAACAGGTAAGTTTAATAACAAATAAGGAGGAAAGAGTACTATGAAAAAACAACAAAAACAAACACCATTTATGGAGCGGATGACAAGGTACAGGTTTCTTGCTTTAGAGGGCGAGAGTACGATAGGACCATGTGCCAAGGAGCTTGTTCCTAATATCGAAAGTTTTTTTGAAAGAGCTAAGAATATTGAGGAAGCTCAAGCAAAAAGAAAAGACTCTGATTGGGCCAAAAGAAGACTGGTGTCCGACGTTATTTCGCTTTGTGTTGTCAACCTTGCTCATACTACCAGAGAAGGTGAGAAAATTTCTGAGAAGGAAATTGGCTACATCAATAAGATCTTTGAAGAGATTCATAGCCTGGTTGATGAAACCTTACGGTGTGACTCGAAAGAATGCTTAGACAATGTAGTCGAACCAAAAGTTATGGAAATAAGTGAAATCCTATCTGGGAACATGATGTTGCTTCAGGTAGCAGGAAGAGAATTGATTGATCCAGAAAACTGGCGTAGCGGGCTGGTATTCCAGAAATATGAAGATATCTGGAAAGTTATCCATCGAGTAAACACCGAATGGGAAGACCTGTGCAGTAGAGGTTTTCGATCTAAAGTAGTAACTGACTACTTTGAAACATTCAGATATGAAGTAAGACGAGGAATCGTAAGATCTGAAGAGGAAAAATTCAGTAACTTTATGGCTGTTCTTGATGGAGAAATGAAGTTTGTACCAGTATACGAACTTCGCCCAAAATGTTTCAAAGTTGTTGGCAAGAACGAAAAAGAAAATCATATTGAGGTTGATGTTATTGAACATGAAGTAAGCTCAAAGTCATATGCAATGATCTCAAAGGATGCAGCTACTCAGAAATAATATGGTTTCAGAATGTTGTAAATATTTATGTAGTACAAAAAAGCTGGTTCGAAAGAACCAGTTTTTATATATATAAAATAATTTAAAGAATTAAGAATGAAAAAAAGAACTAGAATCCAATTAATTCTAGTTCATATTTTTATAATTAATAAACTTAAAAACACATATGCATATCTAAAAGCTTTTTTCATAAATAATCTTGATTTAATTACTTCCAAAGATTCAGATAACGCACAATACTTATCTACAAAAGTTAAAATGAATCCTTCAATTGATTTAGGAAAAGCAATTGTAACTGGCCACATATGTTTTATAATAATATCTTTCTCTTTTTCATTTAATTCAAATAATTCACAAGCATTTTTACAAGCTAGCTTTCCATGAGTAAATGCATGGAAGCCTTTTCGACCATTTTTTTCTCTCCAATCATATAAAAACAAATCATGGAGCATGGCTGCTCTAGTTGCAGATTTATAGTCTAAATTGAATTTTTTACAGATTAAATAGCAATAATATGCAGCTATATAACAATGATCAAAACATGTAGTTTCGTAGTGTTGTCTATAATTTTTCATTTGTTGTACAGTATCATTTGAAATTATATCTTTAATAATGTATTGAAATTCTTTATTATTTTTCATTAATGCTTCCAGTTCTTGTTTCATTAAAATATCCCTCTTTTAATCAAATATAATCGATTTTATTATAGCATAGTCAAATTATATATTACAATATCATAATAGAAAAAATAATATTATTGTAATATTAAAATAATTATTTAATTATATAATTTCTAATTATATAGAATTAAGCAATTCTTTTTTTAACAATTCATAGTTTTTATTAGAAAGAGGAGTTAAAGGTAATCTAGGTAATCCAAAATCATAACCTAAAATATTTAAAGCGGCTTTGACAGGAATAGGATTCACTTCAGAAAACAATAATTTAATTAAGGGTAATGCTTTTAATTGTAATGTTTTTGCTTGTTCTAAATTACCATCAAGGAAATTTTGAACAATACTATGTGTAAACTCTGGTTTTATATTTGAAAGAACAGAAATGACTCCAATACCTCCCAAAGATAGTACAGGAACAATTTGATCATCATTTCCAGAATAAATATTTAAATTTTCACCACATAATCTAGATATTTCTGCAATTTGAGATATATTCCCGCTAGCTTCTTTAATAGCAATGATGTTAGGAATTTGGGATAATTTAAAACAAGTTTCTGGTAAAATATTAACACCAGTTCTGCTAGGGACATTATATAAGATAATAGGGATAGATACATTTTCTGCAATTGACTTATAATGAGAAATTAAGCCGTTTTGTGTGCATTTATTATAATATGGAGTTACAATTAATAGACCATCAGCTCCAAGTTTTTCAGCCAATTTGCTATTTTCTATTGCTTGTTTTGTATTATTAGCTCCTGTCCCAACAATAATAGGAATTTTTTTATTTGATGTTTTAATGGCGCATTTTATTAAATCAATTTTTTCTTTTTGTGTCATAGTAGAGGCTTCACCAGTAGTACCACAAACAATAATACTATCAACATGTTTTTCAATTTGATAATTAATTAATTTTTCAAATTCACTAAGGTTTACTCCATTTTTATCAAAAGGTGTTGCAATTGCTGTACCACATCCTTTAAATAAAATTTTTTTCATAAAATTCAATCCTTTCTAAAGTTTTAAAATATATATTAGAAATTGTATATTAATTTTTCTAAAATTTGAACCGCGTTTGTGGCAGCACCTTTTCTTAAATTATCAGCAACTACCCATAAGTTAAGACCATATTTGACACTGTGATCTCTTCTTATTCTGCCTACAAATACTTCATTATTTCCGTTTACTTTACTAGCTAGTGGATAATAATTTTTTTCTGGATCATCAACAACAAGAATGCCAGGAAAGTTCTGAAGTAAAATTTTGATATCATATATATCAAAGTCTTTTTCTAATTCAATATTAATTGTTTCTCCATGGCAATTAGCAATAGGAACTCTAACAGTAGTTGCTGTTATAGGTAAGTCTGGTTTGTTTAGAATTTTTCTAGTCTCATCAATCATTTTATGTTCTTCCTTTGTATAACCATCATTCATAAAAACATCTATATGTGGTATGCAATTATTATAAATAGAGTGAGGGAATTTCTTTAAATTTTTTCCAACATGTTTTTCTTCTAAATCTTCAATGCCATAACGCCCTGCACCAGAAACTGCCTGATATGTAGAATAGACGATTCTTTTTATTGTATAATTATTATCTATAGGTTTTAATGGCAAAACTGCTTGAATAGTTGAACAATTAGGATTTGCTATAATTCCTTTGTTTTTTAAAATATCTTCCGGATTTACTTCTGGTACAACTAAAGGAACATCAGGATTCATTCTAAATATACTGCTATTATCAATTACAATGCATCCGGTAGAGGATGCAATTGGTGCATATTTTTCTGATACAGAACCACCAGCACAAAAAATTGCAAAATCAAAATGAGAATTAAATGAATTTTCATCTAATTTACAAATTATATAGTCTGTATTAAAAAAACGTACCTTGGAACCAGCAGATTTTTCAGATGAAAAAAGTGTGTAATTTAAGTTAAATAAATTTTTTTCCTCTAATACTTTTAAAACGGTTCTTCCAACTAAACCAGTAGCACCAATAATAGCTACCTTGTACTTTTTAGTCATTTTATATTACCTCCAAATTTGTTTTATTATTAAAAAATATGCATAAAAATAAAAAAGTTGCTAACATTTTGAATAATAAAACAAATATAAAATATTGTTTTTTGTGAGATGATATAGTAAAATCTAAAATATAAACCAAAAAATAAGAAGTGAGAATAAAAATGAAATATATTAATACAAATAAATTGAAAAGTTTAAATTTTGATAAAGATAACCTATTTATTATATTAGATTTTGATAAAACTATAACTGAATTTGATAGTTCAGACTCATGGGATGTCTGTGGAATATCATTAGGAACAGAGGTTATAGAACAACTAAATGATATTTATCAAAAATATCGACCAATTGAAATTGATTATAAGATGGATAAGATTGAAAAAGAAAAATATATGATTGAATGGAATAACCAATGTATGAACTTATATTATGAATATGATTTGACAAAGGAAAAGCTAGAAACATCAATAAATAAAAGTAATATAAAATTTAGAAAAGGTGTAAAAGAATTTTTAGAAAAAGCTAATAAATATAAAATACCTCTTATAATTTTATCGGCAGGAATTGGAAATGTAATTAAAGAAACATTAGAAATTAACAAATGTTATTTTGATAACATGTATATTATTAGTAATTTTATTGAATTTGATATGAATGGAAACATGAGTAAATTTGAAGGTAAAATGATACATCCATTAAATAAGAGTATAGAAGGGAAATTACCTGAAGATATTAAAGAAAAAATAAGCCAAAAACAATATGGCTTACTAGTAGGAGATTTGATTGAAGACAAGAAGATGGTACCAGAAGAACAGTTGGAAAATGTTATAACAGTAGGTTTTTTGATGAACGATAATAACTTAGAAGTATATAACCAAAATTTTGACATTGTTTTGAATAATGAAGATGCAACATTTGAAAACATAAATGATCTAGTTTTAAGATAAAGGATTTTCTATTAAATCTTTCCAATATTTTTTTGGCATGTATTGCATTTGACATCTAGGATTTGTTCTTTCTTTTATAGAAATAGTTTTAAAAAATAATTTCCAAAGTTCCTGATATTTTTGTTCATTTTCAGAAATATCAGGAATATTTAGATTGGCACTACTTATTATTTTATATTCTTTACAGTTATATAATAAGCAAAGATCTCTATTTTTGTCATGAATAATAAAATTTTGACTAGGCAAACGTTTTATAAAGTGATGCCCCAATGGTTCTATAATATTATTATCAGGGTGTATAGAGGCATAATATAAATTTTGACTTATCTCTTGAAATCTAAGTAAACCCTTAAATTTGTGACACTCAGCAAGAGCTCTTTTTCTCATATTTATAACTTTAAATACATATGAAATAGTAATTCTATTATTAATTTTAGGGCCAACAGAAAATCCATCACATAAATATTTTAATAAATATAATTCCTTTTCATTTTCATTAGAAAGAAAAGCATAATAAGCATTATAAAGAGCATCATATCCAATTGTTTTTTCTATTCCTGCAAATACTCTTTGAGATTTTTCTATGTCTGTTTCTATGTATAATGTTTTATCTAAAAAATTAGGAATATATGTTGATTTAGCAAATATTTTTTGTGGCAAAGTTTTTTGGGAATAACTGTTAAATACTATTGTTAAAAAGCCGTCAAAAGTTCCATCGTATAAATATGTTTTGTTTATAAGCTTCCAGTTAGACATTTTATTTTATCCTCCTTTGTTGGTTGCAATTTTTCAAATAGTGATAATTGTTCAAAATTAGATTCAGGTAAACTCAATCGTTCTTGATAAATTAAATTTGTTTCTATGAAATTTTTATTAAATTTATATACTTTTTCAAAATATTTTCCTTTACAGGTAATAAAATATTTAGCTCTTTTTATTGTAACTCCTAATTTCTTTAAAGAATCAAAATCTAATAAAAATTCACGTCTTGCTTTAATTATTTTTTTGGCAGAAATAACGCCAATGCCAGGAATTCTGAGTAATGTTAAATAATCAGCAGTATTTATTTCAACAGGAAATAAATCAATATGTCGCATAGCCCAATCACATTTGGGATCTAGAATGTTGTTAAAGTTTGGATGAGTCTCGTCTAGTAATTCATCTGCTCTAAATCCATAAAATCGAAGCAACCAATCTGCCTGATATAATCTATTTTCTCTAAGTAAAGGAGGGGAATCTAGAGTGGGTAAATTTTTATCGTTATTTATACTTATATATGCAGAGTAATATATTCTTTTTAAATTTAATTTATCATACAAACCTTCAGAAAGTTTAAGTATTTTTAGATCACTTTCGGGAGTTGCACCCACAATGAGTTGTGTAGTTTGACCTGCTGGTACAAAGTTATTTTTGAACTTATTAGTATCTAATTTGTTTTGTTTAATATTTTGTGCTATATATGACATTGGTTTTAAAATACCAGATTTTTCTTTTTGTGGAGCTAATAATTTTAAACTATTGTTAGAAGGAAGTTCTATATTAATACTAAGTCTATCCACTAATTTTCCTAGTTGATCAATTAATTCTTGGCTACAACCAGGAATAGTTTTACAATGAATATATCCGTGAAAATTATATTCATTTCTTAGAATAGAAACACTTTGAATTAACATTTCCATTGTATAGTCAGGTGATTTTATAACAGCAGAACTTAAAAACAATCCTTCAATATAATTTCTTTTATAAAAATTGATAGTTAGATCAGCTACTTCTTTTGGTGTGAAAGTGGCACGCCTGACAGAATTTGTACAACGATTAATGCAATATTTACAATCATACATACAACAATTTGTAAATAAAATTTTAAGTAATGAGATACATCTACCATCTGCACCCCAACTATGACAAATTCCTGAAAAATTACCGTTGCCGATTCCATTATTTTGATTTTTTCTTTTGCTACCACTAGAACTACAAGAAGCATCGTATTTAGCGGAATCTGAAAGAATTTTTAGTTTATCAAAAACATCCATTTATATCACCCTAAACCAAATATTTGTTTCATTATAACATTCAAAAATTTAAAAGTCAAATATTTGTTTGTATATTTAATAAAAATATTTTATTTACTATTTTTAAATGCAAATAAAAAACCACGAACTTATTCGTGGATTTGTTTATATTTAAAAAAGTTTTTCTTTTTTATAAAACTAGCAAAATCATTAGAAGTACCTTTAAGAAAACCAGATTTTGAAATTATATAAGAATGTCTTTTATCAATATATAAATAAAAAAAGTCATTAGTTTCAAAAATACGATGTAAATTTGAATATTTTATACTTTCATAACACATATTATTTCTAATTATAAAATGATTTGAATAGAAAAGAAATGTAAAAGATTGCTGTTGTTGAATAGTATCACTTTTATAATCTTTAGAAACTTCCGATATTGGTTTTAAATATCTCCATAAAAAGAATACACTCATTACTATACAAAGAACAATAGCTAATGTTAAGTTATGATAAATAACTTGCATTGAAATAAAGTAAAATAGTGCAATCATAATTAAAGCAGTATAAAGAGTATAAGAAAATTTGAATTTATTTCTATGAAATTTAAGAAATTGATTATATACTTCTTCACTATATTTAGTTCTATTTTTAAATAATACTTTCAAAATAATCACCAAAAAAAGTATAGCATAATAAATTAAAAAAAGAAACAAATCATATAATAATTAATATAATAAGTTTAGAGGTGAGATTATGGCCTATTCTGAAAGAGAATTAATTGCCAGAATGGTTCAATGCGAAGCAGGAGGAGAAGGTGACAATGGAATGAAAGCAGTTGCTACAGTTATTATGAATCGTGTTAATGTAGAAGAAGGAGAATATTCTAGAATATCACAAGGTGAAAATATAAGAAATATTTTATTCCAACAAGGTCAATTTGATTGCGCAACAGAAACACTAAGAAATACATATAATCCACAAAATATTTATAATATGACACCAACAGAAATACATTATTATATTGCGGATTGGGCGTTAGCTGGAAATAAACTTAATGAAATAGGAGAGTGTTTGTGGTATTTAAACCCGTTTAAACCTACATGTAGTAGTATATTTCCAAGCAATGGATCAGGAACTTTTCATACTAGATTTGGTAATCATTGTTTTTATAGGCCGACTCAAAAATATTCACAAACTTAAATGAAAGGAGAAATAGCAATGGAACTTTCAGAAGAAAAAAATTTAAATCAAAGAGAAAATAGGCAAGGAGCAGAACAAAATAATATACCTGAAATTTTAACTAATCCTATTTACACACCGGCATTTTTAAAAGAACAAATAGGCAAATTAATGAGAGTTGAGTTTTGATTGGTACAAATAATCTAGTAGATAGAATAGGGATTTTAGAAGATGTAGGAGCGAGTTATATATTGTTACGTCCTTTTGAAAATGATAGTCTGGTATATTGTGATATTTATTCAATTAAATTTATTACTATATCTACAACAGGAGCATATGGAAACATGAATAATAGATATCATTATTACTAAAAATATATAATATAAAAACTATCTCTAGCTTCTTAACTAAGTTAGAGATAGTTAAAAAAATAAAACTAGTTTAATTTTATCTATTTATTCGTGTAAAAAAATGAATTTTCGTATAGAAAATATGTGGATTAGTAAAACGATATATTGCATTAGGTTTTTTTAGGTGTTATAATCGAAAAAAAGAAAGGGTACACATATGTATGATGTAATAATAGTTGGAGCAGGGCCTGCGGGAATATCTGCTAGCTTATATATAAAAAGATCAAACTTAAAGCCTCTTGTTTTTTATAGTGACAAATCTAGTTTGGAAAAAACAGATGCCATAGAAAATTATTATGGATTTAAAAATAAAATTACTGGAAAAGAATTATATGATTCTGGAATAGGACAAGCAGAAAAAATCGGAGTTGAAATAAAAAAAGAAGAAGTAATTAAAATTGAAAATTTGGATAAAATATTTTATATTACTACAACAAAGGGGAATTATAAATCAAAATCAGTTATACTAGCAACAGGAAATAAAAAGAACAAACCAAGCATAAAAGGAATAGACGAGTTTGAAGGAAAAGGAATTAGTTATTGTGCAATATGTGATGGATTTTTTTATAAAAATAAAGAAGTTTGTGTAATTGGAAGTGGAAATTATGCAATATCTGAAACTAATGATCTAATAAATATTGCAAAACATGTAACTATTTTAACTAATGGACAAGTTGCACCAGAAATTAGAGCAGAAAATGTTTCTATTAATACTAAAAAGATAAAAGAAATCAAAGGTGAAGAAAGAGTAGAAAACATTGAATTTGAAGATGGGACAGAATCTCATAGTATAGATGGCATATTTGTAGCACAAGGAGTTGCAGGAAGTTTAGAATTTGCAAAAAAATTAGGTGTAATAATAAAAAATAACGCTATATCGGTAAATGAAAAGATGGAAACAAACGTAAAAGGATTATATGCATGTGGAGATTGTACAGGAGGATTATTACAAGTTTCGAAAGCTGTATATGAAGGTACAATTGCTGGATTAGAATCAATAAAATATGTTAAAAAACATGCTAATTAATATAATTATATATTTAAAATGCTAGTTTGAAAGGAGGATCATAATGAAGATTTCAAATATATCTGAAGAGAATTTTGACAAAGAAGTTTTGAATTCTACTAAACCAGTATTAATAGATTTTTATGCTGATTGGTGTGGACCATGCAAACAAATGGGACCAATAGTAGAATCAGTTGCAGACGAAACTTCAAATAGTATTAATATTTTCAAAGTTAATGTTGATGAAGAAAATAACTTGGCTATGAAATATGGAATCTCAAGTATTCCAACTCTTGTATTTTTAAAAAATGGAGAAGTTGTGAGAAACTTGGTTGGATTAAGAGATAAAGAAGAATTAATTGAATTTATTAATAAAAATGTCTAACTTATTAAATTAATAAAGGGATATTATATATAGATTATTGTACTTTTGTATTTTGAAATTTTTATTTTTAAAGTATTTTCTACAAATAGTTTTATAATTTATATACAATATCCTTTTTTTATTTTTCTTATTTTAGTAAGTTTTTCATATCAGAAGGTAAATCACACTCAAATACCATTGTTTTTTTAAAAACAGGATGAAATAACTCAATTTTACAACTATGTAAAGCTTGCCTTTTGATCAGATTAGATTCTTGACCATATAATGAATCTCCCAGAAGTGGATGACCAATAGCAGACAAATGAACTCTTATTTGATGTGTTCTTCCAGTCTCTAAAATACATTTAATTAATGAATAATTGTCAAATACATTTAAAACTTTAAAATGTGTTATACTATTCTTACCTTTTTCTAAATCAATACATCTTTCAATAATACTGTTACATTTTCTGGCAATTGGTAAATTAATTGTACCAGAAGATTCAGACAGTTTACCTGATACGATACACAAATATTCTTTTTTAAAAGTGTTGTTAAGCATTTGTTTTGAAAATTGTTCATGAATATATTCGCTTTTTGCGAAAATTACAATTCCAGAAGTGTTTAAATCCAGTCTATTAACTGGTCTTATTTTTTTCTTTAATCCAATTTTGTCAAAGTAGTATTTTATACCATTAGACAAAGAATCATTGTAATGTAAATTAGATGGATGTACTGCAATATGTGCAGGTTTATTGACAACTATAAACCACTTATCTTCATATAATATATCTAGATCCATTTGAGTTGGAACTATATTAGAATTGTTCTCACTAAATGATAAATCTATTTTTATTGTATCTCCTTTTTTTATAGAAGTTCTTGTATCAACTATATTGTTATTTAAAGTAATTAAATTATTTCTTATTAATTTTGTTCTTAATCTATTTGAAAGATCGAATTCGTTTATTAAAACATCATTAATTGTTTCTGATATGTTTTCTTGTGTTGAAGTATAAGTTAAATTCATATTTATTCTCCAAAAAATATTGTTATTTTTAAATTATAATTTAATCTGGAACTAATGTCAAACAGTCGAATTTTTTAACAAAAATTTGAAAGTTATGAGTTCTGAAAATAAATAATTAGCAATTTTTAAGTATTAGTAGCTGTTAATAAAAATTACTTGATTTTAAACGAATTAATATATATAATAATATCAATAAAAAGAAAGGAATTAAACAAATGCGAAAAAACGAAAGAGGTTCCATAACAATTTATGTTTTATGTTCATGCTTACTTATATTAGTAATATTAGTAGGCGTATTTATGAGAAATCAATCTAAGTTAAATAGTCAAAAAAGACAACAACAAATAATAGAGGAACAATATAATACAGATGATAGTAAAATGAGAGAAATTTATGAAGATGTTGTAACACATATGCCAAATAATGGAGGATAATAATGAGAATAAGATATAAAAAATGGGCAAGACCTGAATTAGAGGCTAGTAAGTTTTATGAAGATAATCCAGAAGAATATAAAGGGAAATGGAGAGAACATTTTGAAAATAGAAATAATCCGATTCATTTAGAGTTAGGATGTGGAAAGGGACAGTTTATATCTAAGCTAGCAGTTGAAAATGAAGATATAAATTATATAGCAATAGATTTAGTGGATGCTATGCTTGGATTAGCTAAAAGAAATATAGAAAACACTTATAAAGAAGCAAATAAAACTCCTAACAATGTATTAATTACTAGATTTGATATAGAAAGAATAAATTTAATATTAGCCAAAGAAGATGGAGTTGAAAGAATATATATTAACTTTTGTAATCCTTGGCCTAAAGGTAAACATAGAAAGAAAAGACTTACACATACAAGACAGTTAGAAAAATACAAACAATTTTTAAAAAATGGGGTAGAAATATATTTCAAAACAGATGATGATGGATTATTTGAATCAAGCTTAAATTATTTTGAAGAAAGTAATTTTGAAATAGTAAAAAGAACATATGATTTACACAAAGAGCCTATTTTTGAAAAGAATATAGAAACAGAACATGAAAAAATGTTTTCAGAACAAGGTATAAAAATAAAAGCACTAATAGCAAAACTAAAAGAATAGAAGGGATAGAATGGAAGTACAAGAAGTTATAGAAAATAAGAGCAACAGAGAATTTGTATTGCAAGCTGTAAAAGAAAATGGAAAATTTTTGGATGTTGTAGATGCAAATTTTCAAGATGATGAAGAAATAGTAAGAACGGCGCTACAACAAGATGGAGAAGCGTTAGAATTTGCGAGTGATAGATTAAAGGATAATAAAGAAATTATAATGCTTGCAATTAAAACAGCACCATGGACAATTTGTTATGCTTCTGAAAGATTAAGAGCTGACAAAGATCTAATAGGAGTTAGTTGTAAAGATTATGGACAAGCTTTATATTATGCAAGTAAAGAGTTAAGAGATAATAAAGAGATAGTAAAATTGGCTGTTGAAAACAAAGGAATTATAATTAAATATGCAAGTTCACGTTTACAAAATGATAAAGAATTAGCAGAAATAGCAGTAAAACAAAATAAACAAGCATTTCATTTTATTTCAGAAGAGTTGAAACAAGATGAAGATATAAAAAAGTTGGTTGAATAAAAACATATCAAAAAGCTTGTACTTTTTTCATTTTATTTATATAATAATAAACGGAGTTTACAAGGAGGAATAGAAATGTCATTTATAGATGAAGTAAAAAAAAGAGCAAAACAAGACATTAAAAATATAGTATTACCAGAAGCGGAAGATATTAGAATATTAGAAGCAACATCACAAGTAATAAATGAAGGGTATGCTAAAATTATTTTAGTAGGAAATAAAGAAAAAATAGAAAATAAAGCAAAGGAAAATAATATAAATATAAAAGGAGCAAAAATTGTAGATCCAAATAATTCAGAGAAATATGATGAATATGTAAATTTATTATATGACTTAAGAAAACATAAAGGAATGACAATAGAAAAAGCAAAAGAGTTAGTGAAAGATCCAGTGTATTTTGGAATGCTAATGTTAAAAGATGAGGATAGTGAAGCAGATGGACTTGTATCTGGTGCTGCACATTCAACATCAGACACACTAAGACCAGCATTACAAATACTAAAAACAGCACCTGGAACTAAACTAGTATCTGCATTCTTTGTTATGGTAGTTCCAGACTGCGAATCTGGAGCAAATGGAACATTTATATTTGGTGATAGTGGTTTAAACGAAAATCCAGATAGTGAAGCATTGTCTGAAATTGCAATATCATCAAGCGAAAGTTTTAAACAATTAGTACAAAGTGAACCAAAGGTTGCTATGCTTTCATATTCTACATATGGAAGTGCTAAATCAGAATTAACAGAAAAAGTAATAGATGCAACAAACAAAGTAAAGGAAAAGAAACCAGAATTAATAGTAGATGGTGAATTACAATTAGATGCGGCAATAGTACCTGAAATTGCACAAATGAAGGCACCAGGTAGTCCACTAAAAGGAGAGGCTAATGTACTAGTATTTCCAGATTTAAATGCAGGAAATATAGGATATAAACTTGTTCAAAGACTAGGAAAAGCAGAAGCATATGGACCATTATGCCAGGGAATAGCAAGACCTGTTAATGACTTATCAAGAGGCTGTAACAGTAAAGATGTTGCAGGTGTTATAGCTATTACTGCTGTTCAAGCTCAAGAAATCAAATAATACTCATTTTTGCTTTTATTTTAGATATTAAAAAATTTAAGATCTAAATAAAAAACTTTAAAGGAGGAATAGTTTGAAAGTTTTAGTTTTAAATTCAGGGAGTTCTTCTTTAAAATATCAAGTTATTGATATGAAAACAGAAGAAACCTTAGCAAAAGGATATTTCGAAAGAATTGGGCAATCAAATTCATTTTTAACACACAAGGTCAATGGTGAAAAGCATAAATTTGAACATTATGCAAAGGACCATGAACAAGCAATTAAATTTGTATTAAGCAGAATTATGCATGAAAAATATGGAGTTATAAAAAGTTTAGAAGAACTAGAAGGAATTGGACACAGAGTAGTACATGGAGGAGAAAAATTTTCTAATCCTGTTTTAATTACAGATGAAGTTATTGAAGAAATAAAAAAATGTAGCGAATTAGCACCATTGCATAATCCGGCAGCTATTTTAGGTATAGATGCTTGCAGAAAGGTAGCACCAAATGTTAAAATGGTTGCAGTATTTGACACAGCATTTCATCAAACAATCGAAAAAGATAAATATATTTATCCAATACCATATAAATATTATGAAAAATACAAGATAAGAAAATATGGATTTCATGGAACATCACACCAATACGTTTCAAATAGAGTAGCAGAATTAATGGGAGAAGACATAAAAAACTTGAAAATCGTAAGTTGCCATCTAGGGCAAGGCGCAAGTGTATGTGCAATTAAAAATGGAAAATCTGTAGAAACAAGTATGGGATTAACACCACTTGGTGGTATTTGTATGGGAACAAGAAGTGGAGACTTAGATCCATCAATAATAACCTATCTAATGAAAAAAGAAAACTTATCTCCACAAGAAATAGAAGACATACTAAACAAAAAATCAGGAGCATATGGAATATCAGGAGTATCAGTAGACTTTAGAGACATAGAATGTGAAGCCGACAGCGGAGACGAACGTGCAAAACTATCTCTAGACATCTTTCACGAACTAGTAGCATCATACATAGTAAAATGTGCAGTTGCAATGGGTGGAGTAGATGTAATCACATTCGAAGCAGGAGTAGGAGAAAAAGGGCAAGACTCAAGACAAGCAATATGTGACAAACTAGAATTCTTAGGAATAAAACTAGACAAAAAAATCAACCAAGAAAGTAGAAACATAGAATCATTAATATCAGCAAAAGACTCAAAAATAAAAATATACGTAGTCCCAACAAACGAAGAATTAATGATCGCGAAGGGAATAGGGGACGTTCCTTAAAAATCCCTCTATAAGGGATAAGGGGACACTCCTTTTACGAAAACATTATTATATAAAAAATATTAAAATTAAAATAAGAAAGGAATAAAAAAATGAAAATATTAGTATTAAATTGTGGTAGTTCATCACTAAAATATCAATTAATTAATATGGAGACAGAAGAAGTTATGGCATCAGGAAAATATGAAAGAATAGGGGAAGAAGAAGCTTTTATCACTCATAAAGTTAATGGTCAAAAAATTGAGATAAAAAATCCAGCTTATAATCATACAGAAGCAATTGAATTTACTTTAAAACAATTAGTAAATCCAGAATATAAAGTTATAGATAGCTTAGACGAAATTGAAGCTATTGGGCATAGACTAGTTCATGGAGGAGAAAAAATTTCAGAATCAGTAGTTATTGATGATGAAGTAATTGATGTTCTAAAAGAATGTACAGATTTAGCACCATTACACAATCCTGCATCTATTTTAGGAATTGAAGCATGCAAAAAAGTAATGCCAGGAAAACCAATGGTTGGAGTATTTGATACAGCATTTCACCAAACAATTCCTCAAGAAAAATATATTTATCCTATACCATATGAGTACTATAAAAAATACAAAATAAGAAAATATGGATTCCATGGAACATCACATATGTACGTATCTCAAAGATTAGCTGAAATTGAAGGAAAAGATATTAAAGATTTAAAAATAGTAACATGTCACCTAGGCCAAGGCTCAAGTATATGTGCTGTTAAAGGTGGAAAATCAATTGATACAAGTATGGGACTTTCACCATTAGGAGGAATTCCAATGGTAACAAGAAGTGGAGATATGGATCCATCTGTCCTAACATACATTATGAAAAAAGAAAACATTACAGCAGATGAAATGGAAAATGTTTTAAACAAAGAATCAGGAGTATCAGGAATATCAGGTTTAGCACCAGACTTTAGAATTATTGAACAAGCAGCAAATGATGGTGACGAAAAAGCCAAAATAGCTATGGATAGTTTTAAATATTCAATTGCAAGTTATATAGCAAAATATGCAGTAGCAATGAACGGTATTGACTACATTATATTTACAGGAGGAGTTGGAGAAAACCAAATTCTTATCAGAGAAGGAATTTGCAAACAATTAGAATTTATGGGAGTAGAAATTGATGAAAATCTAAACAATATGAGAGGAGAAGAAAAATTAATTTCAAAACCAGAATCAAAAGTGAAGATTTATGTAGTACCAACAAATGAAGAATTGATGATTGCAAAAGAAACCAAAAGACTTTCGAAATAAAAGGAAATATAGTATAATATTGTAAATTAATAATAGGAGGTATCCAAAATGAGATTTGAATTTGATGAAATGGGTTTAAAAGAAGAAATAGAGTTAATGAATCTTCAAAGACAGATGCAACAAAATCAAATAAATAATAATCAAAGTATAGGATTTAACATGGATACATTATATAATTTAGCAGATAAAACAATAAATAATAATTAATGAAAAAAACACAGAAGAAAAGGGGATATCATGAAACAAGTAATTATAGATGCACTAAAAAAATACAAATACCATATATTATTACAAACAATATTACTTCGGAATCAATATATATATACTAACATATCCAGCAAAAATAATAGGAAACATTATTGACTTACTATACAACTTAGATGCTAATAAGCAACAAATTTTAAACAATACATATTACTTAATTGGAATATGTATTGTTTTGTTAGTTGTAAGAATGTGTTGGAAATATTTGGAGACATATGAAAGTAGAGGATTTGAAGCAGAAGTAAAAACAAAATTATTTCAAAGATTTTTAAAACTAAAATTAAAGGACATACAAAATATAAAAAATGGAGAAATTATGTCCTATTTCGTTAAAGATGTAACTGAAATCAGGAGCATAGAATGGAGAATGTTTTCACATGGAGCGAGAATATTTTTCACCTTTGTAATTGCTGCATATGAAATGATTAAGGGTGTTAATTTATATTTAACAATAGCAATTTTAATACCAATAATGATAGGTTGTTATTTAACAATAGTAATAAAAAGATATGTTGAAATTAGTTTTAAAAAATCTCAAGATAGATTTACAGAATTGTCAGAATATATTCAAGAAAGTACAGACAGTATAAGAACAACAAAAGCATATTCTTGTGAAGGAGATCAATTAAAAACATTTATTAAGAAAAATAGAAGAGTTCGTCAAAGCGATAATACAGTAGATGTATTTTCCAATCTACTAACAATGTGCCTAAATATTTGTTTTGGTGCTTGTTATGCTATTTCATTATTATATGGTTCAAAACTAGTATTAGATGGAACAATAACAGTAGGAGAGTTAGTTACATTTAACGGATATATAGGATTATTTGTGGGACCTGTTTCTTGGCTTCCTCAAGTAGTATCAAAATTTAAAAGAGCACAAATATCTTATAGAAGATTAGAAAAAATATATGAGTTAGAACCAGAAAAAATCAATAGCAAAAATATATTATTAAAAGACAAATTAGAAGGAAACATAGAAATAAAAGATTTGAATTTTAATTATCCGGGAGTAATCGATAAAGCGTTAGAAAATATAAATATCAAAGTAGAAAAAGGACAAACACTAGGAATCATAGGAACTATTGGTAGTGGAAAAACTACATTAATGAATTTATTAACAAGATTATATGCAATACCAAATGGAAAAATTTCAATTGATGGAAAAGACATTAATGAAATCCCAATTGAAATTTTAAGAAATAACGTTTGTTACATAACACAAGATAACTTCTTATTTTCATCAACATTAAAAGATAATATAAGTTTATTTAAAGATGACTATAAAGAAGATGAAATAGAAGAAAGTACAAAAAAAGCAATTGTTTATGATGATATACAAAGAATGCCAGATGGAATCAATACTATTATAGGAGAAAGAGGAGGAGATTTATCTGGTGGCCAAAAACAAAGAGTGGCTATATCTAGAGCATTCTTAAAAGAATGTAGTATATTAATTTTTGATGATACATTTTCAGCATTGGATAATAGAACATCAGAGCAGTTGATAGAGAATATACAAGAACTATCAGACGATAAAACTTGTATTATTATTTCAAATAAAGTGTCAGATGTAAAACATAGTGACCAGATTATTGTTTTAGATAATGGAAACATTGTAGAAAAAGGCACACATGAAGAATTAGTTAATAATAATGGATTATATAATGATTTTTATAATCAACAATCAACAAAAGCTGAACCAAGCTTTTTATCATAAAACTAACTTTTAAACTGAAAGCGTAATTTGATTTAAAAGCATAAATATTTAATATAGGAAGGAAAAACTAATGAAGAATCAAACCTTGCAAAGAATTTATAAAATGCTAAAACCACAAACAAAAGCTATAGCAATTATATCTATTCTAGCAATTATTATTAACATTGGTGAAGTTATAAAACCATACTTAATGAAAATTGTAATAGATGATTATTTAAGTAAAAATTTATGGCAACAAGGCATGATGACAATTGGTATTATAGGTGGCATTTATATTGGAATTATATTAATTGGAAATATTTTAGACTTTATTGTAAGTACAGCTACAAGCATGATGGGTGAAAATGTTATATATTCTATTAGAAATAAATTATATAAATATGTACAATATGCTAATATTCCTTTTCATGACAGAACACCATCTGGAACATTATTTGTTAGAATGACAAGTGACGTAGAAGATATTACAACATTTTTTAAAGATGTAGTAACAACATTTGTAAAAGATGTTGTTATGATTATAGCATTATCAATTATGATGGTATCTTTAAATTATAAATTAGCAGCAATATGTTTCATATTAATACCATTTGTTGCAATAACATCAATTATTATTACTAAAATTAGTAAAAGAGTAAGAGAATACTCAAAAAGAGTCAAAACAAAATTAAATATATTTCTAGCTGAATCTATATATGGAGTTAAGTTAATTAAAATCTTTAATAGACAATACGAAAAAGAAAAAGAATGTAAAAAATTATGTACGCAATTTAGCAAATCAAGAATACCAACAGCTTATACAGAAGGTTTACTAGTTGCAATGATGGTTTTTTTTGAAAACTTAGGAGTATCAATAATTGTATGGGCAAGTGTAAATCACTTTTTTGGAATTAATTTAGAAGTTGGAGTAATATATATATTCATTACATATTTAAAACAAATCTTTGAACCTATTAATAGAATTGTAGAAAATTTTGAAACAATACAAGAAGCAATGGTTTCAATAAATAAGATATATGATATTTTAGATCATAAAGAATATTTAGAAAACTTTGAAGAAGGAATAGAATTAGAAGATAAAATAGAAGGAAAAATTGAATTTAAAAATGTATGGTTTGCATATGAAGGAGAAAACTGGATACTAAAAAATGTTAATTTTACAATAGAACCAGGAAAAAGTATTGCATTAGTTGGAAGAACAGGATCACGGAAAATCTACAATTATCAATTTGATTAATCGTTTTTATGATGTGCAAAAAGGAGAAATCTTACTAGATGGAGTTAATATAAAACAAATTAATCTACGTTCATTAAGGAGAAAAATAGGAGTAATATTACAAGATCCATTTATATTTGCTAAAACAATAAAAGAAAATATTGAACTAAATGAAAACTTGTCAGATGAAGCAATAATGGAAACAATAAGGCTGGCATCTGCTGAAGAATTTGTTAATTCTTTACCAAATGGAATAGAAGAAATTGCTCATGAAAGAGGAAGTTCGTTTTCTGCAGGACAAAAACAATTATTGGCTTTTGCAAGAATATTTGCGCATAATCCATCTATATTTATTTTAGATGAAGCAACAGCTAATATCGATACAAAAACAGAGGAATTAATACAGGAATCTATTGACAAAATTTCAAAAGATAAAACATCAATTTTCATAGCACATAGGTTGTCAACAATTGTAAATGTAGATAAAATTATAGTATTAAATAATGGAGAAATCATCGAAGAAGGAAGCCATAAAGAATTAGTAAACATACCAAATGGATATTATAGTAAATTATATAATGCTTATTACAATAACTTAAAGCAATAAGTTTTAGAAAAAATACTTGCAAAATGAAAAAAATGTGATATAATGCAAACTAATAGATAAATAAAAACTAAAATGAGGACAACATAAATAATAAAATATCTTAAAGAGAGCCAATGGAAGCTGAAAATTTGGTAAGTAAAAATTATTTATTATCACCTTATTGTTGCTAGCTGAAATAAAGTAAGCTGAGTCGTAATCCTGCGTTAAAGGAAAATGAGAGAGTGGATTGTATAATGATATAAATTTACTAACTTAGGTGGTATCGCGGAATAAGCTATTTCGTCCTAAATATATTAGGATTGAGATAGCTTATTATTTTATATAAAAGGAGGAATTGTGATTTGAGAGAATTAAAAATTAATAGAATTTATAAACATTTTAAAGGAGATTACTATTTAGTTGAAGGTATTGCTAAAAATACTGAAACTAAAGAAGAAATGGTGTTATATAGAAAATTATATGGAGATGGAAGATTAGTGGTAAGACCATTAGAAATGTTTTTATCAGAAGTAGATCACAAAAAGTATCCAAATGTAACGCAAAAGTATAGATTTGAACTACAAGATATAAAAAGTGTAGCAGATACATTTCAAAAATGATTTATATATCAATTGTATAAAACAGATTTATCTAAAGAAAAACAATATGAAATAAAATGAGACTGAATATAATTGTCTCAAGAAGGAGGAGTTTTTATGTATAAAAAAGTTGAACTAAAAGATGGTTTTGTAGGAATGGAACGAGAAGTAGCTGAGAACTGGAAAAAGAAAGATATTGTAAAAAAGAACTTTGCAATGAATGAAGGTAAAAGATATTTTACTTTTTATGATGGACCTCCAACAGCTAATGGAAAACCACATGTTGGACATATTGAAACAAGAGTTATGAAAGACATAATTCCTAGATATAAAGTTATGAAAGGATATAAAGTTATTCGTAAAGCTGGATGGGATACACATGGTCTTCCAGTAGAACTTGAAATAGAGAAAAAATTAGGAATTTCAGGAAAAGAACAAATTGAAGACTATGGAGTAGAAAAATTCGTAAAAGAATGTAAAGACAGTGTATTTACATATGTGCATATGTGGGAAGAAATGACTAATAAAGTAGGATACTGGGTAGACATGGAAAATCCATATGTAACATATCATAATGATTACATAGAATCTGTATGGTGGGCATTAAAACAAATGTGGGATAAAGGACTTTTATACGAAGGACACAAAGTTATGCCATACTGTCCAAGATGTGGAACAGCTCTTTCATCACATGAAGTTGCACAAGGATACAAAGATGTTAAAGACTTAACATGTATTGCCAAATTTAAAATAGTAGATGAAAACAAGTATATTCTAGCATGGACAACGACACCATGGACATTACCTTCTAACTTAGCACTTTGTGTAAACAAATCTTATGAATATGCAGAAATAAAAGCAAATATTGGAACAGAAGAAGAACCTGTTTATGAAAATTATATTCTAGCAAAAGATTTAATAGGAAAAGTATTAAAAGAAACACCTTATGAAATTATAAAAACTTTTAAAGGTGAAGAATTATTAGGAATTAAATATGAAAGATTAATGCCATGGGGAAATGTTGAAGGAAAAGCATTTGAAGTTATACATGGAGACTATGTTAATTTAGATGATGGAACAGGAATTGTTCATATTGCACCAGCATATGGTGAAGATGATAGTATAGTTTCAAAACAAAATGGAATTACATTCATAAACTTGGTTGATAAATCAGGAAAATTTGTAGATGAAGTAGAACCATGGGCAGGAAGATTTGTAAGAGACTGTAACGAAGATATTTGTAAGTGGTTAGCAGAAGAAAATAAATTATTTAGTAAAGAAAAACATTTACACTCATATCCACATTGTTGGAGATGTGACACACCACTTTTATATTATCCAAAAGAAAGTTGGTTTGTTGCAATGAGCAAACTAAGAGATGAATTAGTTGCAAATAATAATAAGGTTAATTGGTATCCAGATACAATCAGAACAGGAAGATTTGGAAAATTCTTAGAAAACGTAATAGATTGGGGAATCTCAAGAGATAGATATTGGGGAACACCACTTCCAGTATGGACATGTGAAGATGAAAATTGCGGACATCAAGAATGTATTGGATCAATAAAAGAGTTAAAAGAAAAAGCAATTAGTTGTCCAGATGATATTGAATTGCATAAACCATATATAGATAATGTACATTTAAAATGTCCTAAATGTGGTAAAGAAATGCATAGAGCAAAAGAAGTAATAGACTGTTGGTTTGATTCTGGTTCAATGCCATTTGCACAATGGCACTATCCATTTGAAAATAAAGAAATGTTTGACAATAATTTCCCAGCAGGATTTATTTCAGAAGCAATAGATCAAACAAGAGGGTGGTTCTACACATTAACAGCCATAGGAACAGCATTATTCGGAAGAACTCCATTCGAAAACTGTATAGTATTAGGACATGTGCTTGATGAAAAAGGACAAAAAATGTCAAAATCAAAAGGAAATGGTGTAGATCCAATGATCTTATTAGATCAAGTTGGTGCAGATGCAACAAGATGGCATTTTTATACAGTATCAGCTCCATGGTTACCAACAAGATTAGGATTAAACAATGTACAAGAAACACAAAGAGGATTTTTAAGTACACTATGGAATGTATACTCATTCTATGTTCTATATGCAGAAATTGATAAATTCAATCCATTAGACTATAAAGACTTTGAACTTACAAATGTAATGGATAAATGGATTATTTCAAAATTAAACACATTAGTAAAAGAGGTAGACGAAAAGTTAGAAAAATATGATATTACATCTGCAGCTCTTCAAATTGAAGCATTTACAGATGAATTATCAAATTGGTATGTACGTAGAAACAGAGAAAGATTCTGGATGACTGAATTAAAAGATGAAAAAATAGGTGCATATGTAACTTTATATAAAGTACTAACAACGCTAATAAAAGTAGCAGCACCATTTGTTCCATTTATGACAGATGAAATTTACCAAAACCTAGTTGTAGGTCTAGACAACAAAGCACCAGAAAGTGTTCACTTATGCTTATGGCCAGAAGTTAACGAAAATGCAATTGACAAAAACTTAGAAAAAGAAATGGATCTAGCATACAAAATCGTAAAACTAGGAAGAAGTGCAAGAAATTCAGCCAACATAAAAAACAGACAACCACTATCAGAAATGTTAATATCAATAAATACATTACCTAAATACTATGAAGACATTGTAAAAGAAGAACTAAATGTAAAATCAATAGAATTAGGTGCAGAAATGTCAGAATATGTAAACTTTGAAATAAAGCCAAACCTACCAGTACTTGGAAAATTATATGGAAGACTAATACCAAAAATCAAAGAAGAAATAGCAAAGAAAAACCAAATGGACCTAGCAAACACAGTAAAAAATGGTGGCGTAGAATACATTGACATAGAAGAAACACAAATAGAATTAAATGCAGAAAACCTACTTATAACAATGCAAGGAAAAGAAGGATTTGCCTTTGCTGGTGAGGGTGAAATAGGAGTAGTATTAGACACACACATAACACAAGAACTAAAAGAAGAAGGATATGTACGTGAAATATTATCAAAAGTACAAAACATGAGAAAAGACAAAGGATTTGAAGTGCTAGACAACATAAAACTATACATATCAGGAAACGAAAAACTAGAAAAAGTAATAAAAGAAAACGAAAAACTAATCAAACATGACACACTAGCAACAGAAATCATATACAACCAAGACAAAACAGAATACACAGAAACAAACATAAACGGAGAAAAACTAAACATTGATGTTGAAGTAGACTAAGGGGACGCGCCCCTTGGTCTTTTTTTATGACTATTTCGGGCGATTTTTGGGACGCGCCCCTTGATCGGAAAAAGATATAACTAAAAGAAATACTAATTTCTTACAAAGATCCTATGTGGAGCAAAAACAAACTATTGACAAATAATGGAAATTATTATATAAACATAAATATTTAATTCGATATTTTATATCAATTCTATTTAAAATTCAAAAGTAAAATGAGAAAATCAAAATCAGAACTTAAAATCAAAAATTAGAAATCAAAATTCAATAAAATAAGAATTGAAAGGAAGTGGTTAAACTTTTGCCAAGAAAAGCAAGAAAGAATTTGAATGGTGAATTTTTTCACATCATGGTTCAAGGAATCAACAAAGAATATATTTTCCAAAAAAATGAATATAAAAATAAATATATAAAATTACTAAAAAAAGCAAAAGAATTTGATATAAAAATTATTGCTTTTTGCATAATGGATAATCATGCTCATTTATTAATTCAGAATCAAAAAACAAAAAAATTAAGTGAATTTATGTGGAAAACGAATTTTGAATTTGCTAGGTATTATAATGAAAAGGAAAAAAGAGTAGGAGTTGTATTTAGAAATAGATACAGACTAGAAGAAATTGACAATGAAAAATATTTGTTTCGTTGTATTGCATATATACATAAAAATCCAGTAAAAGCGGGAATAGTGGATGATGCAAAAGATTATAAATATTCAAATTATAATGAATTTAAAGCTAAAAATAAATATTTGACAGAATATCAAAACGAATTGCAGAAAGAATATTGTGGTGGATTTATTGATATAAAGGATGAAACAGCAGATATAAAAAAGGTTATAGCTGATTTTATAAATAAAGAACAAATAGAATTAAAGAAAATTAAAAAAGATAGAACTAATCTAAAAAAATTGGTTAGATATATAAAAAATAGATGTAATGTGTCAAACGTCCAAATATCAAACGAGTTAAATATTAGCAAAACCACGGTATGGGAGTATTTAAATAAGGATTGATTTTATTAAATTAATATGATTTAATAAAAATATTAAGAAAGGAAAAAATATGGATTTTTTAGATAATTTAGAAAGAATTGTTCAAGAAAAAATTGAAAAAGAAAACAATATAAGCATAAAAAACGATCAAGGGGCGCGTCCCCTTAGTCGAGAGGAGATGGAGTTGGCGAATAAGCTGGATGCTGTTGAGGTGTTTACTGTTGATAGAATTGAAGGAGATTTTGTTGTGCTGGAAGATAGGAAAAAGTGTGTTATAGTAAATGTGAAAAGGGATGTTTTGCCGGAAGGTTTAAAAGAAGGTGATGTGTTAAAGAAGGTGAATGGTAAGTATTTTGTTGATGATATTTTAACACAGGAAATAGCTAATAGAATTAGGAAGAAAATGGATGATTTGTGGAACTAAAAAATGGGGGATAAAGATGGCAAATAGAAGAAAGAAAAATATTAAAATTAAAATATTTGAGAGTGTAGTATCAATAATTTTTTTGACGATAATAGCTATATTGGGAACGAATAGTGATTTTTATAAGAGTGATCAAGAAAATAATACGGAAATTACTCAAGTGTCTACAGGTTCGAATTTAGAAATTTATTTTATTGATGTAGGACAAGCTGATAGCATATTGGTTCAGAATAAAGAAGAAAGTATGTTGATTGATGCTGGAAATAATGAAGACGGAAAAGATGTAGTTAATTTTATAAAGGAAAAAGGTATAAAAAAACTAAACTATGTTATAGGAACTCATCCACATGAAGATCATATAGGAGGATTAGATGACGTAATTAATAGCAGTTTAGAGATAGAAAATATATTTATGCCGAAGATTCAAACAAATACAAAAACTTTTGAAGATGTATTAGATGCAATATCAAATAAAGGATTAAATATAACTGCTCCCCAAAAAGGAGATGAGTTTAAAATAGGAGAAGCAAAATGTGAAGTTATGACAGATAGTATATTAGATCAAAAAAATTTAAACTTATCATCAATAATTATTAAATTACAATTCGGAAATAATAGTTTTCTTTTTATGGGAGATGCTGAAACAAAAAATGAAGAAACTAGAAATTGGCCTAAAGTGGATTTACTAAAGGTTGGACACCATGGATCTAATACAAGTAGTTCAGAAGAATTTTTGAATCAAGTTAAACCTAAATATTCTATTATAATGGTAGGAAAAAATAATAGTTATAAATTACCTAAAAGTGAAACAATAGAAAAATTAAATAAGATAGGTTCACAAATATACAGAACAGATGAAAATGGCACAATCCAGGTAACTTCTGATGGAAATGATATAGAAATAAAAAAATATAATAATTAATATAACAACAGTTCATTTATATAAATACATTAATAAAAGTTATTCATAAAATCAAAACTACGAATGGTAAAATTAAAACTTATAAATGACTTGACAGTTTACAATAATAAAGTTAAAATATAATAGGTAGGAAAAAATATATTTAATAAATACATATATATATATTTTATTCGAACATTGAAAATTTAATAAGAAAGAGGTGTATGATTATGAATATTTTAATCATTATCGCCGCTATCTTAATCTCATTTGCAATAGGAGTGCCAGTTGGAGTGGCATATAGAAAAAAAGTTGCAGAATCTAAAATTCAAGGAGCAGAAAACGAAGCTAAGAGATTAGTTGATTTGGCCAAAATAGAAGCAGAAAATTTAAGAAAAGAAGAGATTTTTAAGGCAAAAGAAGAGATTATGAACAATAGGAAAGAATTAGATCAAGAGATTAAAGAAAGAAGAGGCGAAATACAAAAACAAGAATCAAGATTAATTCAAAAAGAAGAGAATCTAGAAAGACGTTCAGAAAATTTTGAAAAGAAAGAACAACAAGTAGAAAGAGAATTAAAAGACATTGAAAATCAAAAACAAGAAATTGAACAATTACATGAGCAAGAAATAGCTGAACTTCAAAAAATTGCATCTTTATCAAAAGAAGAAGCTAAAACAAGATTGCTATCAGAATTAGATAAAGAATTAACAGCAGAAAAAGCTGCAATTATTAGAGAAAAAGAACAAAAGGCAAAAGAAGAGTCAGTGAAAAATGCAAAGGAATTATTAACTTATGCAGTACAAAAATGTGCAGCAGATCATTCACAAGAAACAACAGTTTCAATAGTTGCACTTCCAAATGATGAAATGAAAGGAAGAATCATAGGAAGAGAAGGTAGAAATATAAAAGCATTAGAAACATTAACAGGAATCGACTTAATTATAGATGATACACCTGAAGCTGTAGTTTTATCAGGATTTGATCCATTAAGAAGAGAAGTTGCAAAAATAGCATTAGAAAAATTAATTGATGATGGAAGAATACATCCTTCTAAAATAGAAGAAATGGTAGAAAAAGCTAAAGAAGAAGTTGACAGTACAATAAAAGAAGAAGGAGAAAGAGCCGTTCTTGAAAGTGGAGTAATAGGACTTCATCCAGACATAATTAAATTAATTGGTAAACTAAAATACAGAACAAGTTATGGACAAAATGTATTAAATCATTCAATAGAGGTATCTAATTTAGCAAGAATAATGGCAGAAGAATTAGGATTAGATGCAAAACTTGCAAGAAGAGCAGGATTATTACATGATATAGGAAAAGCTCTAGATCATGATATGGAAGGTACACACGTTGAAATAGGTGTGGAAATATTGAAAAAATACAAAGAAAATCCACTTGTTATAAATGCAGTAGAAGCTCATCATGGTGATGTGGAACCACAAACATTAGAAGCTGTATTAATACAAGCTGCTGATGCAATATCTGCATCAAGACCTGGTGCAAGAAGAGAAACATTAGAAGCATATATAAAAAGACTTCAAAACCTTGAAGAAATTGCTGATTCATTTGATGGAGTTGAAAAATCATTTGCAATTCAAGCAGGTCGTGAAGTTAGAATAATAGTAAAACCTGACAAAATATCTGATGATAAAATGACTATTCTAGCAAGAGACGTTGCTAAAAAAGTTGAAAGTGAAATGGATTATCCAGGACAAATAAAAATTAATATCATTAGAGAAACAAGAGTAGCAGATTATGCAAAATAATAGAAAAAGAGCTATGACTTTTTAATAAGTCACAGCTCTTTTTTGCTACCAAGAAAGAAGTTTTTTCAGATTATTCAAATCAGTGTAGATATATCCTTTTTTAATTTCCTGACATACAAAATTCATGCTAGAAATAAAAGGATTAAATTTAGGGTGAATACATACGACTTCATCTTTGTTAATATCATAACAAAACTCATCGTACATTTGCAATTCATCAAAATCCAAATTAGCTACAAAATTCCGTAAATCCTCGAACCCTTTTTCTTGAAGTAACAAATCCGTTTCTACTAAAACAAATTTTTTTGACTGCATAAGGAAAACCTCCTTTACAATTGCTTATCAACTACGAGTTGAATATATATTAACATAAAAACGATAAAAACACAAGCTTGATAAAAATATTATTTTATAGTATTATAATAAAAACTGATAAAATAAAAAGAAAGAAGGGATTAGTTTGAAAATTTTAGCTATTGGAGATTTAATTGGAAATGCAGGAATTAATGAATTGAAAAATAAATTGCCACAAATACGAGAAAAAGAAAAAATAGATTTTGTTATAGTAAACGGAGAAAACTCAGCAGAAGGAATGGGACTAACAGAAAAAAACTTTAAAGATATCTTATCACAAAATGTAGATGTTATTACAATGGGAAATCATACATGGGGAAAAAAAGACATCTTCAAATTCATTGATCATCCAAAACTAATAAGACCTGCAAATTATCCAGAAGGTGTAGTAGGCAAAGGATACAATATTTATACTTTTAAAAATAAAAAAATAGCAGTAATTAATTTAATTGGTAGAGTAGACATGAATGTTCTATCAGAAAATCCATTTATAATAGGAAAAGAAATTGTAGAAAAAATACAAGACAAAGTAGATATAATAATCGTAGATTTTCATGCTGAAGCCACGGCAGAAAAAATTGCAATGTCATATTATTTAGACGGCAAAGTTACAGCTATATATGGTACACATACCCATGTACAAACTGCAGACGAAAAAATACTACCAAAAGGAACAGCATATATTACAGACATAGGTATGACAGGTCCAAAATATTCAGTTATAGGAATGGACATACATGCTTCAATAAAAAGATTTGAAACAACACTACCAGAGAGATATAGAATTGCCACAGGAGAATGCATACTAAACGGAGTCATATTTAATATTGACAATGAAACAAACAAAGTAAAAACTATAAAAAGAATAAACGATTTTGGGGACGCGCCCCTTGGTCGTAAATAATTCGGAGTTTAAATTATAGAGAGGATTTTGGTTTGATTATCCTTTTGTCGAAAATAGAATTTTATTGCGATGAAAACTAGGTAAAATTTTTTATAAGTTCTTTACAATTATTTCCAAATATTGTAAAATAAAAAACGTAAAAGTTGCAACAAAAAATAAAATTTATAGGAGGCAAAAGAAAATGGAAATTTTAAAAATTTCATCAAAATCAAACCCTAATTCAGTAGCAGGAGCAATTGCTGGATTAGTAAAAGAATCAAATAAGGCAGAAATGCAAGCAATTGGAGCGGGAGCATTAAATCAAGCGGTAAAGGCCGTAGCTATAGCAAGAGGTTTTGTAGCACCAGCAGGTGTAGAC
>CAKPRW010000006.1 GCA_934183045.1 uncultured Clostridia bacterium | reverse complement strand
CAGGTATCCAACGTTCATCAGCAACTCCAAAATTTGCAGACACAACTACATCACCAGCTGGTAAAGTTCTTCCTGGAAAAATGCAATCTAGAAAAGACCTAAGCAAAATAATGGTAGGACATCATATCCCATATGTTGCCCAAACAATAGGATATATGAACTTCAAAGACCTATATGAAAAATCAGAAAAAGCAATTTATACTGAAGGTCCAGCATTCTTAAACGTATTAGCTCCATGCCCTAGAGGATGGGGATATCCAACAGACATGTTAATGCAAATAAACAAATTAGCAGTTGACACATGTTACTGGCCTTTATATGAAGTAATAGATGGAAAATACAAAATAAATTACAAACCAGCCAAAAAACTACCAATCGAAGAATTTTTAAAACCACAAAAAAGATTCAAGCACATGTTCAAACCTGGAAACGAATGGATGATAGAAGAATTCCAAAAAGAAGTAGACTCAAGATGGCAAGAATTACTAGACTTAGAAGAAATAACAAACAGAGACTAAAAAGAGATTTAGAAATTAGGGATACGTTCCTTTCTTCTCCCTTTAACGGGGATTCGGGGACGTTCTTTTTTCTCCCCTTTTTAGGGATTAAGGGACATTCCTTAATCCTTATTTATTTTCTTTATATTGCTTATTCTGTTTTTTCCTATCCCTAACAATTCTGTGATTTTTTTATTAGTAACATCGCAATTATCATTTATTTTTTCTACTAATAGTTCAATAAAATAATTATTTTTTCGTATAATCTCTAGACTTATATTGTAGCTTTCACAAAAATCCTTAATAATCGTTTTCACCTTATCATCTTGATTTCCTTCTTCTTTAACTTCAATAAAATTATTTCCTTTAAAATTTTTATGGATATGATCAAAGAAACTCATATATGATTCATCATTAAATATTAATTTTACTATAAGATGATCAACTTTTTTTCTTTTATATAAATTATATGAAGAATATTTATAATCTCCTAACTCGTTTACTAATCCTGCTTTTACAGGATTATTGTGAATATAAACAAAAGCATTATACAAATGTAATTCGTCGACTATTTCCTGTGTATTGTATCGATTCCTAAATACATACCCTACTCGATTTTCCCTTTTATTGTAATATATTCCATAAGATGTATTTGTTTTGCTCATGACTTTTGATAATTCTTCTATGTCCTCAGTATAAATCAATAAATGGGCATGATTATTCATTATACAATACGCTAAAAGCTTAGTTTTTTCACATTTTCTAATATTTTGTTTCAATAAGTAAAGATAGTATTTTTTATATCTATCCTTATAAAAAATATATTCCTTTTTTATCCCCTGTGTCATTACATGAATATAACGTGAATTTATCTCTTTTCTTGATATTCTTGGCATTATACCTCCTTTTCATTTTAATTGATTATTCGTGATTTTTTTAGATTTAAATTTTTGAAAAAAATTTCTTGAAAATAATTATAATATATTGGATATTATAACATCTCGCTTTTAAAAGTCAATGTTTAAATTAAATTTTAAAAAGAATAAAAAAAGGAGTGTCCCTTTATCCCTTTAAAAGGGATAGAAAAGAACGTCCCCAAATCCCGATTAAAGGGATAAAAAGGAACGTCCCCAAATCCCTCCAAATTTCTTAGTCTTTTTTTCTTGGTATTAGTAGTATTAACCCTATCAGTATTGGCAAGTAGAATGTGTATATTCTCCAGAATAGTATTGACATGTTTATTGTTCCCTGTTTGAATATTGTGTTGAATAGAAGGTAAAATCCACCTTCTGCTCCTAGTCCTGATCCTGGTGTTGGTATGAATGTCATTATTAGTAATAGGAATGCTTGTGTTGGTATGATTTGTAAGAAGCTTATTCCTTGGTTTCCAAATGCTCTGTATATCATGTATGTTATTGAATAGTATGCAAAGCTTTGTATTACAGCGATTATAAACATTTTAACTACCATTTTCTTTTCTGATTTTATAATTGAAAATTGTTCTCCAAAGTTTTCTATACTTTTGTCTAATTTTTCTATTGCTTCTTCTGTATTTTTTATGATGTGAATTTTTCCTAGTAGTTTTATTATTGGATTTGTTATATATGTAATGATTTCTTTTTTTATTCCTGCTAATATTACAACTAATATAGCTATAATGTTAACAACAAAACCTATAATCGCTATCCATAAATAATTTTGCATTAATTGCTTAAAAAAATCAAATTCAATAAGTACAACTAGAACTGTAGAACTAACTAATGCTGTTTGTGTTATAACAAATTTTATTGCTAGTGCTGAAAGCGAGTCACTTACTCTTTTTCCTGTTTTGCTTAATTCATATGCTTGCATCGGTTGCCCTCCAGTTGAGAATGGTGTAATATTATTAAATAATTGTCCTATCATTGCAACTCTAAATGAGTTTTTAAATTTTTGATCTTTATACATTCTTTTTATTGGAATATGTAAGTTTATTCCCTCACATATCCAATGAATTCCTAAGCACACTAATCCTGCTAGTACCCATCGATAATCCACATTATTTAATACTTCTATAATATTATCTATTCCATCTACTTTTAACATATATATAAGCAATATAATGAATATAACTACAATCAAACCAAAATTTATTATCGACATTTTTTTCTTAGGTTTTTCTATGTTTTCAGTCTCTTTTTCCACTGTTTTCCTCCTAATAAAAAACACACCTCTATATATTATTTTTATATGATTATAGAGGTGTATTGAAATTCTATTTATATTTATTCTTCGATTGGTGCTTCTACTGGACAAACTCCTGCACATGTTCCACATGATATACATGCTGATGGTTCTATTACAAATTTGTCATCCCCTTGTGAAATACAACCAACTGGACATTCTGCTGCACAAGCTCCACATGATATACATTTATCTGTAATTTTATATGCCATTATATTCACCTCCCCATAATGTGTTTTATATCTACTATTTATTTTCCAATTCTTTATCTTCTTGTTGTAATTTTTCTAATTCATCTAATTCTTTTTTATGTTCTAATTCTTCTTCGTCTATTTTTTCATCTTCTACATCTTTTATTACTTTGATATCTTTTACATCATATTTTTTGTAAAAACTTCCTTCACCATCTTTTATTTTTACTCTTACTCTTTCTTTTAAAGTTTCTATATTGTCTACTTCTCCTTGACCATCTTCAGTTTTTACAATAGCTCCAATTTTAGGCAAACGTTTAAGTTTTTCTTCATATACATCATTTTCATATTTTAAACAGCACATTAATCTTCCACAATTTCCAGAAATCTTAGAAGGATTTAATGATATATTTTGTTCTTTAGCCATTTTTATTGAAACTGTTTCAAAGTCACTTAAAAATGAACAACAGCAAAGTTCTCTACCGCAAACACCATTACCGCCTATTCTCTTAACTTCGTCTCTTACCCCTATTTGTCTTAATTCTATTCTAGTTTTATATATTGCAGCTAAATCTTTAACTAGCTCTCTAAAATCAATTCTTCCATCAGCAGTAAAGTAAAATAAAATTTTGCTATTATCAAATTTAAATTCTACATCTGTTAAATTCATATTTAGCTTATGTTCTTTAATTTTTTTTATGCATATATCAAATGCTTCTTTTTCTTTTCTTCTACATTCTTCATAATGTTTATAGTCTTTATGATTAGCAATTCTAATTACTTTTTTTAATGGCTCTACTATTTTGTCATCTTCTACTTTTCTATTAGGAATTACTACTTCTCCAAATTCTTCTCCTTGTGATGTTTCTACTATGACTTTATCGCCTTTTTTTACATTCACATTTTTTGGATTAAAAAAATATATTTTTCCTAACTTTTTAAATCTAACTCCTATTATATTTTTCAAACCAATTCCTCCCACATTTTAAATAGCATATCATCTATAGTCATATCATAATTTGCATTTTGCTTCAATCTTTTCTTTGTATTTTCCACAATCTTTATGCAATTTGTGTATAAAGATGCTTGCTTTGACTTTCGTAATAAAATTATATTTAGATATTCTAACATATCTTGTATTTCTTCTTTTGATTTATATAAAATCTCAGCATCATTTATTATATCTATAAGATCTCTTTGTTTCATATCTTCCACAATACTTTCTAGTGTCTTGTAAATTTCTTGTTTATCTTTTAAAACTAAAGCTTTTCCAATACTTCCTTGAAACATTTCTAACATATTTGGGTTTATAGATTCTATATTATAATGTTCTTTTAAATATTCCTTAATTTGCTGATCATTAATTTTATTAAAATATAAAATAGTACACCTTGATTTTATGGTAGGTAAAAATGCTGTTTCATTAGAACCTACTAAAATTATTGTTGCAAATTTTGGTGGTTCTTCTAATGTTTTTAATAAACAATTTTGTGCTTCTTTTGTCATTAAATCCGCATCATTTATTATAAAAACTTTTCTTGTTGATATTATAGGCTTTTCTTGAATACTTTTTTGTAAATTTCTTATTTGCTCAATTTTTATATTATTTCCATCAGGTTCTATATATACATAGTCGGGATTATTATTAGTATCAAATTCTATACATGATTTACATTTATTGCAATATTTATTATCATCTAAGCATAATAGCATTTTCGCTAATTCAATAGCAACTAATCTCTTTCCTATTCCTGGTATTCCCACAAATAAGTAACTATGAGACGTTTTATCTTGTTTTACTGATTTTTCTAAAGTATCTATTATTTTTTGGTTTCCAACAATTTTATCAAACATTATTGAAGCTCCTTAATTATTCTACCTTGCCCCATTTATTTAGTGGCCATATTCTAATTGCTACTGTACTTTCTATTTTCTCTAGTGGTATACATCCAAATGCTCTACAATCTGTACTATGATTTCTATTATCTCCCATTGCAAATACACAATTTTCTGGAACAGTAAAATCTGTATATCCAGCACCTACAACATCTGTTACTACTCCATCTTGTAAATATGGTTCATCTAATTTCTCATCATTTATATAAACTGCTCCTTCTTTTATTTGTACATGTTCACCTGGAAGTGCAATTACTCTTTTTATATAACTTCTTTTTCCAATTTCTAAAAAATTATTTATAAACCAGCTAAAACCTGTTTTGTTTTCATATAAAGCCACTGGATTATCTTCGTCAATCTCAGAATATGTATAATTTGTCTTTAATGGTTCTTCAAATGTGATAATTTCTCCTCTTTTAGGTAAAGTTTTGGTTGTTCTCCCCCATCTGTTTAGCCATAATCTTTGATCTTGAACTAGTGTAGGATACATAGAAACTTGTTTTACTATTGTTGGAGTTCCTATAAAATATCTAAATAGCACCGCTAATATTAATGCTATAAATATACAATATATCCATTCTAATATTTCTTTTATATTTAATTTCAAATTAATCGCTTCCTTTGTTTTATATTACCTTCCTATTATACATTAATTTTTGTAAGTTATCAAGAATAAACACGATAAATTTGCTATTTGTTTTTTTATATTTTAATGATTAAAACCATAAATTTGTATAGGTTAAATTATTATTTTATAAAAAAATAATTCCTCGACATAGCCGAAAAATTATATACAAAAAAACATTTCATAAAGGTATCATTTATGAAATGTTTTAATATTTTTAATTGTTTTCTCCTCTTCCTTCTGGAAGTGCTGAGTAATCTAATACAACTCTTATCTTTGTTATATATCTTATTGTTCTAACTAATTTGCTATTTTTAATTCTTTCCCATAAGCTTGGTTTAGATTCAAATGTTGTTTCTTGTATATATTGTTGTTCTTCTACCACTTGTTTAGGTTCTTCAACTGCTGCTACAACTGTAGATTCATCTGGGATTTCTATTGGTGTTGGTATTGTTTTTAATGCATCAGCAATTTCTATTCCTATATAACTTAATGCTTTTGATTTATCTTCAATTCTTTCCATATCTATTTCAATATGTAAATTAGATTCTAAGTTATTTATTCTTGCATTTAATAATTTTATTGCATCTTGGTAATCTTGTTCTGTATCATCTTTCGCTTTTCCAACTATTGTTAATGTTTCTATAACATCTTCCGCAAATTTTGATTCAGCTTTTTTAACTTGATCTTTCCAATCTTTTTCTTTATTTTCTACTGTTTGAAGTAAATCTTTTAATTCTCCCGCTAATGCAATATTTTGTTCTCTTTGTCTTATTAATTCTTCTATATTTTTTGTATTTTCTTCAAATTGGTTTGTTGCAAATTCAACTAAATCATAAGCAGCTTTATATACGCTTGATGGAAAATTCTTTTTCTTTGGATATTCTATTAAATATGTTTTTATTGATTCCACTAAATCTTTAAAATATGTGTCATCTTCTAATTGTACTATTTGTTTTTTACTATTTGGATTTATTGCTTTTTTTACTTTATCTATATTTGATAATATTTTCTCTTCTGTGATAACCATTCTCACATTTACTATGCCAGATTTAGACATGTAATGTACCTCCTTTATCTTACGCATGATTGCTTTTTACTATTTCAACTATAATTATACATTAAGTTACAAAAAACTACAAGAGTAGATTTGCAAATTTTCGTTAAGTTTTTATTACAGAAATGTTACATTTGTGTTACAGCGTTTTTTCTACGCTTTTAATATTATTGCTTCTTTATCTGAATTATGATCAAATTCTATATGTACACAAATAATACAACTTCTTAATTATTAAATTTAAATTAATTTATACAAAAAAATTCAACTTATATAAAACAAGTTGAATTTTTTTATTTTATTGTTCTTCATATAGATATGGTATTGTTGGGAATCTTTCTCCAACATCATCATCACCATTACCATCTCTGTCATTTTCTAATATTGCATTTGGATTTATTGCTAAAATTTTTGTTTTTAAGTCTTCTGGTATATTTGTTCCAAAAGAATCATCTTCAATGTTTTTCAAACTGTCTGGAACATTTGTTATTGATGGTCCATATACAGATTTTTCTCTAACTGTAGTAAGTGTTTCTGGCAATGTTAATGTCAATGAATCGCATTTATAAAATGCTTTCTTCTCAAATGTCGTAATTTTTGAAACAAATGTAACACTATCAAGTGTACTACATGCCCTGAACATTCCTTCTGATATAGCTGTAATATTTGCTTTTATAGTAGCTTCTGTTAACTTTTTACAATTATTAAAAGCATAATTTCCAATCGATCTAACATTCTCAGGTAGAACGATTTTTGTTATTTTAGTACTCTGAAACGCCTTTTCCCCTATTTCTGAAAGTGTATTTGGAATATCTATTTGTGTAAGTGCTGAACTTTCAAATGCTGACTTACCAATTTTAATCACTTTCGAAATTGTTACTGATTGAACCTTAGAAGAATAAAAAGCTTCATCTTCTATTTCTTCTACATTTGCTAAATTCAATTGAGTTATTCCTGTATTAGCAAATGTGCTTTTTTCTATTTTCTTTACACCAGATGGAATATTAATACTTGTTAAATTTGTATCTGATGAAAACGCTTCTTTTGCTATTCTATTTACTGTTTCTGGTAATGTAACATCAACTATACTTTTATTATTATAGAAAGCATATTGACCTATTGTAGTTACTCCTGAAGGAACAGAAAAAGATGTTTTATCTGATTTAGCAGTAGGATATTGTATTAATGTTTTTTGACTACTTGTATATAATACTCCATCAACAGATTTAAATTTAGAATTTTCTGCTGAAACGCTAATACTTTGTAAGCTAGATATTGCTAATGCTCCTGATTGCATATCATTAACATTTTTTCCAAGATATACTTCTGTTGTATTTTTACTACCATATGATGCAAATGCATCTTTTCCAATATACATTAATGTTTCTGGTAAGTCTAATCTAGTTGCACTATTCCCACACCCTCTAAATGCTTCTGATCCTATTCTTTCTAAAACACTAGAAAAATGAATTTCTGTTACTTTAGTACATCCATAAAAAGCTCTATTACCAATTACTTTTATTGTGTCAGGCATTGTTATTTTAGTTAATGTATCTCTACTATCTTTTGCAAAATTACCACCTATTGTAGTAACTGCAACACCATTAATTTCAGATGGTATTGTTATTTCTGTTTGATTTCCTGGAACTTCTATTATTGAGTATGTCCCATCTTCGTTAACTAGATATTTATTATCTCCATCTTCAATTTCTTTAGTAATAGAAAGTTTAAAGTCTTCATCAACTTTTATTAATGTTGTTGTATTATCTTTATCATATTTTATAAGATCTTCTCCATTATATGATAATGTCGCATCACTTGATGTTTTATAATTCCCGTCAAACTTTTCTTCTAAAAATTCTTTTAATGATTTGTCAGATTTACCTGATGAATAATAATCTGATTGTTCAGCTAAAACAGCTAAATTGGCATCTTCTAATATAGAAGATTCATTTTGTGATTTTTTGGCTTTATCTGCTTTATTCAAAATACCATTTTGTCCAGTAATAGCATTTATAGTAATCGCAGCTAAAATCAACAATACAATAATTGTAATTACCAGTGCTATTAAAGTAATACCATTATTTTTTCTTAAATTTCGTTTTTTCATTTGTTTACCACCTCTCTTATTTTAAAGTTAGTTTAACATACTAATTTTAATCATGCAACTATTATTAATTATAAAACATAATAATTTGTTTACAAAAATCCTCTAAATCCATTCTCACTCATAGTTAGAATTCTATAATTTTATAATAAAATATTTTTTCTAAGCATAAAAAAATTCAACTTATATAAAACAAGTTGAATTTTTTATTTTATTGTTCTTCATATAAATATGATATTGTTGGAAATCTTACTCTAACATCTCCCCCGTCATTAGAGTCTCTTATATAGTCCGCTATTCCATTTGGATTTATAGCTAAAATCTTTGCTTTTAAATCTTCTGGTATATTCGTTCCAAAAGAATCATCTTCAATATTTTTCAAGCTATCCGGAACATTTGTTATTGATGGTCCATATACAGATTTTTCTTTAACTGTAGTAAGAGTATCTGGTAATGTTAATGTCAAAGCTTCACAATTGTAAAATGCCTCTTTTTCAAATGTAGTAATATTTGAAATGAATACAACACTATTAAGTACATTACAACCCTTAAACATCCCTTCTGATATTGCTGTAATATTTGCTTTTATTGTAGCCTTTGTTAAGTTACTACACCCTTCAAAAGCATACTTTCCTATTGTTTTGATATTTTCAGGCAGAACAATTTCTGTAATAGATGTATTATTGAAAGCTTTTTCCCCTATTTCTATTGTTGCATTTGAAATATTTATTTGTTTAAGTGTAGAATTTTCAAATGCTGATTCTCCTATTTTAGTTACATTAGGCATACTTTCAGCCATATTCAATGTAGTAAATTTAGTACCATAAAAAACATTTTTTCCTATTATTCTAACTTTTGGAATTGTTATTGATTGAAGATTAGAAGAAGAAAAAGCGTCATCCTCTATTTCCTCTATATTTGCTAAATTCAATTGAGTTATTCCTGTACTAGCAAATACACCTTTTTCTATTTTCTTTACACCAGATGGAATGTTAATATTTGTTAGTTTTGTAGATTCAAATGCATATTTGGCAATTCTATTTACTGTTTCTGGTAATGTAACATCAACTATACTTTTATTTTTATAAAAAGCATATTGACCTAGTGTAGTTACTCCTGAAGGAACGGAAAAAGATGTTTTATCTGATTTTGCAGCAGGATATTGTATTAATGTTTTTTGGCTTTTTGTATATAATACTCCATCAACAGCTTTAAATTTAGAATTTTCTTCAGAAACACTGATACTTTGTAAAGTAAATATTGCTAATGCTCCTGATTGCATATCATTAACATTTTTTCCAAGATACACTTCTGTTGTATTTTTACTGCCATATGACGCAAATGCATCTTTTCCAATATACATTAATGTTTCTGGCAATTCTAATTTAGTAGCACTATTTCCACATCCTCTAAATGCTTCTGATCCTATTTTTTCTAAAACATTAGAAAAGTGGATTTCTGTTACTTTAGTACATCCATAAAAAGCTCTATTACCAATTACTTTTATTGTGTCAGGCATTGTTATTTTAGTTAACGTAGTTCTACTGTCTTTTGCAAAATTACCACCTATTGCTGTAACTTCTACACCATTAATTTCAGATGGTATTGTTATTTCTGTTTGTTTTTCTGGAATTTCTATTATTGTGTATGTACCATCTTTATTAGCTGAATATTTGTTGTCTCCATCCTCAATTTCTTGAATAATAGACAGTTTAAAATCATCATCAACTTTTATTAATGTTGTTTGATCTTCTCTAGCATATTTTATAAGATCCTCTCCATTATATGATAATGTGGCCTCACTTGATGTTTTATAATTACCATCAAATTTTTCTTCTAAAAATTCTTTTAATGTCTTATCAGATTTATTTGCTGAATAGTAATCTGATTGTTCACCTAAAATAGCTAAGTTAGTATCTTCTAATATCGCAGATTCACTTTGTGCTTTTTTAGCTTTATCTGCCTTATTTAAAATACCATTTTGTCCAATAACTACATTTAAAGTAACCGCTGCTAAGATCAACAATACAATAATTGTAATTACTAGTGCTATTAAAGTAATAGCCTTATTTTCTCTTAAATCTTGTTTTTTCATTCGTTTACCGCCTTTCTTATTTTCAAATTCAGTTTAGCATACTCATTTTATTAATACAACAAAACGAGTCATAGTAAATAATAACTTGTTTACAAAAAGTTTTATTGGTTAATAAATTTAATAATAAAAAAGTAATTAAATAATTTTTGAAATTATATTAATTACTTTTCTATTATTATTTGATTACTGTTTTTATTTCTTCAAATCTTTTAACTTTTTGTGTTGTAGTTTTTATTAATTCTTTATCTGTAACAGTAATTTCTCTAATATATTTATATGCTGGCATTGTTTTATTTACTTTTTTAACTTCCTTCCATAAAAGTTCTTTCAATTCTTCTTCATCTGTTGTTCCATAAATATCTTTTACTAAGTCTTTATCATATACTATTTTAGCACAAATTTTATAATCGCCATCATCTTCTGGTTTTCCATAAACAAAACTTTCAGATACTCCTTCTATTTTGTCTACTAAAGTTTCTAATTCTTCTGGATAGATATTTTTACCATTCTTTAATACTATAACAAATTTCTTTCTGCCTGAAATAAATATATATCCATCTTTATCTATTCTTGCTAAGTCTCCTGTATGTAGCCATCCCTCTTTATCAATAGTTTCTTTTGTTGCTTCTTCGTTATTGTAATATCCTATCATCGTTGAAGGACCTTTTACTACTAATTCTCCAATGCCGTCTTCGTTAGCATCTACTATTTTTACATCTAAACTTGGGAAAGCTTTTCCTATAGAACCTAGTCTAGTATATTTGTCATCTTCAGCAGCAATAACTGGTGAAGTTTCTGTTAATCCATATCCTTGGTACATGGTAACTCCAAATTCATTAAATCCTTTTTCAGTTTCTGGATCTAATGCTGCTCCTCCTGCTACAAATAGTCTAATCTTTCCACCTAGGTTATCATGAATTTCCTTAAATATTTTTTTTCTAATATCTATTTTGAATTTTAATAAGAACTGACTTATTTTTATTCCTTTTTTTACTGTATCAAGTTTTCCCTTTTTCTCTATTCCTTTCATTACTTTCTTGTACATTGCTTCAAATAAAATTGGTACTGAAATCATTGCTGTAATTTGATATTCTTTAATATTATCGGCAATATGTCTAATTCCTTCACAAAATGCAATTGATCCACCTTTTGAAACTGGATATAAGAATCCTACTGTACACTCAAATGTATGATGTAATGGTAGGAATGATAAGAATCTATCATTTTCATCTACTTTTATAACAGAAGCAATGTCCATCAAATTTGCACATATGTTTTTATGTGATAGCATTACTGCTTTTGACATAGCTGTTGTACCTGAAGTAAATAACATTATTCCCATTTCTTCATTATTTATCTTAGCATCTACAAATTCTTTATTTCCATTTTCTAATAATTTCTTTCCTTCTTCTGTTAGTTCTTTTTGTGAATATACTCCATTTTCTTTTTTATCTAAGTCCATAGAAACAAAAAACTTAACATTTGTGTTTCCTTTTTCTCTTATTTTATTCATAATATTGTCATATTTATTAGAATAGAAAATAGCTTCAACTTCTGAACGAACTATTAGATTTTCTATTTCATTATCTGGAAGAGCTTTATCTAAAGGAACTATTACTCCTGTACCTGTGACAGTTGCTAAATATACGACTCCCCATTCATATCTGTTGTCAGAAATAACAGCAATTCTTTTATCTTTTAATCCTAAATTAATTAATGCTGTTCCTAAACTTTTTATATCATCTCTAAATTCTTTATGTGTAATTTCTTTAAATTTACCTGGTTCCTCTGTTTTAAATATGTATGCTGGTCTTTCGCCAAAAGCTTCTCCTGTCTTTTCTAACATATCTTTTAAATCTGTAAACTCCATAAATTTATGAATTGGCTTTCTCATCGATCCATCTACTCCCTTTTATTTTATTCTTAGCCCTTCAATTACTGTATTTTCAAATTCTTTATATAACTTCATCTTGTCTATTTCTCCTTGGTTTCTTATTTTATATACCAAACTTGAACAAATTAAACCATATATCTCTGAAGCAATTGCTTGAGGATTTCCTTTTTTGATTTCTCCTTTTTCAATTCCTTCTCTTACGATTTTTTCTATCTGATTTATGTATTGTAAAATATGCTCTTTACACATTTGATTTCGTGAGCCTTCACCCCAAAATTCACTCAATAATATAGTAATTAAATTTTCATATTTAACCACTATTTTTATTTGAATTAGGACAATTGCTTTTATTTTATCTATGTAATTTGAGTATTTTGCTGTTTTAATATCAATACTATTTTGTAATAATTTTATTCCTTCTTCAACCAAAAAATTAAATATTTCTTCCTTACTAGAAAAATGATAATACAACGTTCCCTTTGCCACTCCTACTGTCGCTGTTATCTCTTCAATACTTGTTGCATCATATCCTTTCTCTGCAAATAACTTCATTGAAGTTTCAAATATTTTTCTTTTTGTTTTATTCATAAAATGCCATCCTTTCATACTAGGATAATAATTATACCTATTATATATTCTCATGTAAAATATTGCAATAGTTTTCATATGATTTCGAACGGGTAGTACAATTTAAAAAAAGAATGGAAGAAGGGGGAAAGGACGGAAAAGGGCGGAAAAGGGGACGCGCCCTTTTCCGCCTTTTCTCGCTCTTTTCCACTCTTTATTCTATATTTTTTTCAAAATCAAATATTTTTCTTCTATCTTCTTTACTTTTTTATATAAGTAATATAAAATACAATTAATAAAAAAATATAAAAATGGTTACAATAAGAAAAATTTTGGAGGAAACAAATGAAAAACAAAAATGAGTTAAGTTATAAAAGTCTAAAAATGACTTGTAATACTGACATTTTTAACTTTGAGACTACACGGTGAACTTGAATCTATACAAACAGGTATTGGACAAGATCGTGGTATTAAAGCTTTAGAATTTGGATTACAAGTAGATGTTAAAGGTTATAATTTATATTTAGAAGGACCTAGTGGAGTTGGAAAAACTATGTACACAAAAAATTACTTAGATAAAATTGCCCCAAAGAAAAAAGTTCCTTCTGATTGGTGTTATATATACAATTTTGATAACCCAAATGAACCAATTGCTGTTGAATTACCAGCAGGTCAAGGTAAAGAATTTAAAGAAGCAATGGAAGGTTTTATTAAAGAAATCAAAAAAGATATTCAAAAAACCTTTAATAATGATGATTTTGAAAAAGAAAAAGCTTTAATAAAACAAGAATTTGAAGAAAAACGTTCTGCTTTATTAGAAAAGTTAAACTTAGATGCATCTAAATACAACTTCCAAGTAAAAGCTGCCCAAAACGGAATATACATGATGCCTGTTGTTGATGGAAAAGCTATTGAAGAAGAAGAATTTAACAAATTAGAGGATTCTATCAAACAAGAATATGAAGAAAAATCAGTTATTGTTCAAGAACAAATTATGAATGCCATCGGTCAAATAAAAGAAATTGAACGTCAATCAGACAAAAAAATATCAGAATGGCAATCTAATATTGCTTTATTAACTGTTAATGTTCATATAAACTATCTAAAAACAAAATATAAAAGAAACAAGAAAATAAATCAATTTTTAAACAACATAAAACAAGATGTTTTAAAGAACATTCCTAACTTTTTAGAATCAGATAACACAGATAATAAAAATCAACAGGGGCAAGTTCCTCAAAATCCTATGGCAAAAAAACCTGATCCTTGTTTAAATTATCGTGTAAATTTATTTATTGATAACTCAAACCGTGAAGGTGCTCCTGTTATTATGGATTCTAACTATTCTTATAATAACATTTTTGGAACTATAGAATATGAGAATTACTATGGTTCATTAAAAACTGATCACACAATGTTAAAACCTGGATTATTACAACAAGCAAATGGAGGATATATTATTTTCCAAGCTAAAGATTTACTTTCAAATGGTGCTTGTTATGAAAATCTAAAAAAAGCCTTAAGAGTTAAAAAAATAGGAATCGAAAACTCAACTGAACAACGTTCTTCTATGGTTTTAATATCTTTAAAACCTGAACCTATTCCATTAGATTTAAAAGTAATTTTAATAGGTAATAGCAGCATATACCAAACACTTTTAGCTATGGATTCTGACTTTAGAAAATTATTTAAAATAAAAGTAGAATTTGAAGAAACTGCTGAAATTAATAAAGATAATGTAAATAAACTTGCAAAAATCATTCATGGTTTTTGTGAAGATGAAGGACTTCCTCATTTAGATAAAGAAGCTATGGCTAAATTAACAGAATATGCTTCTAGATTAGCCGGAAGTCATAATAAAATATCTACAAGATTTAATGATCTAATTCAAGTAGTAGGCGAAGCTGCCACTTGGGCAAAAATTTCAAAATCTAAAGTAGTAACAGGTAAATTTATTGATAAAGCTTTAACAGAAAGAATTGAAAGAGTCAAAAAATATGATGCTAAATATTTAGAAATGATCAAAGAAAATACTCTTTTAATTAACACTTCTGGATATGAGGTAGGAGAACTAAACGGCCTAACTGTCCTAACAATTGGAGATTATGCATTTGGAAAACCAGCAAAAATAACAGTAAATACTTATACTGGAAAATCTGGAATTGTTAATATAGAAAGAGAAGTTGATATTTCAGGTCCATCACATTCAAAAGGTGTGTATATTTTATCTGGATATCTAGGCGAAATGTTTGCACAAGATATTCCTTTATGTTTAACTGCAAGTATCTGTTTTGAACAATTATACAATGGTGTTGATGGCGACAGTGCTTCTAGTACAGAATTATATGGATTACTTTCTAGTCTATCTGGAATACCAATAAATCAAGCTATTGCAGTTACTGGATCTGTTAATCAAAAAGGACAAATCCAACCAATTGGTGGAGTTAATGAAAAAATAGAAGGATTTTATCAGATATGTAAAATGAGAGGATTAGATGGTTCTCATGGAGTTATGATACCAGTACAAAATGTTGATAATTTACAACTTTCTGATGAAATTATAGAAGCTGTAAAAAATAAAAAATTCCATATTTATTCTATCTCTACAATTGAAGAAGGAATTGAAGTTTTAACAGGAGTTCCAGCTGGTAAGAAAGACAAAAACGGTCATTTCCCTGCAGGTACAATAAATGCTCTTGTTTATGAAAAATTGAAAAAATATGCAAAAGTTAGCTTAAACAAATAAAAATTCAAAAATAAAAATCCCGAAACTGAACTATATCTTTAAAAGTAAAGTTCAAAATGGGATTTTTTATTTTTAGAATATATTTTCTAAACTAAAATCATATTTTTCTTCTATATGTTTTAGTATAAATGTACATTTATCTAGTTCACTAGTAGCTTCCGCATATTCATTTGATTCTATAAAACTTTTTAAAGAAACTATATCAGTCTCCACTTTTTCTAATTCATCATGTTCAATATAATATGCAAATTTTCTATGTTTATCATGCCAATCTTCCTCTATTTTGTTTATCTTATCTTTAATATCATCTTCTTTAATATTTTCCTCATTTTTTTCTAATTGCGTTCTTAATTCCAATAAACTATTTGATAATTCCTCTATAGAACTAACAGTATAATTCTGAGTAACAATATTTCCAACAATTATTATAATAACAATAACAATAGAAATAATTAATTCTTTCCACATATTAAGCCCCCTTATCTTCCTTTTTTTGGCAAAATATTTGTCCTTTTCCATCAAGTGTAACTACCAGAGCTTCTTCAGGTTTAATATTAAATTTTTCCACTTGTTTCTTCAACCAAGCATAATTTTTACCAATAGCTTTCAAATTTTTACTCATTATTTTTCCATCTATAACCAAATCATAAGGTATTCCTTCATAATCTGGAGTTATATTAAAGTCTTCTGGTATTGTTGTTCTCTTTTCTGGCTTTTGAATAACTGTTACTTCTCCACTAGTTTCTAATATTGCATATTCTACATCTCCTAAATTAAATACATTATTTCCTCTTAATCTTTCTTGTAATTCATTAATTGTAAATCTTTCTTTTTTTAATGCTTCTTCATTTATTTTTCCCCTATAAATTAGTATACTTGGTTTTCCACATATGATCTCTCTTGCTTTTAAACTTTTTATATTTATAATAGATATAATTAAATGCATTACTAATAATCCTAAAATAGGAATTATACCATTAAAAATTGGTATGCCTATTTCAGTCATTGGTATAGAAGCTAAGTCTGCTATCATAATAGAAATTGCAAGTTCAAATGGTTGTAGTTGGCCTATTTCTCTCTTCCCCATTAACCTCATAACTATTAAAACAATAATATACAATATTATTGCTCTAAAAAATGTAATTAACATTCTCACACCTCTTATATATTTTTTAATTTTTTCTTATTTTTAACAAATATTAACTTTTTTATACTAAAATTTTTGAATAAATTATTTTTTTTGGTGAATAATAATTTTAGAACCTTTAAAAAAAAGCATAATGAATTTTAATAACTAAGGAGGTTAGACTAATGTCAGAAGCACAAGGAAATCAAGTCAAAGGCGGTACATCTACTGTATGGCAAATAATAGGAAGATTAATTGCAGCTGCAGTAGTTTTAGCTATCACCGCATTTTTTACACCTGGATTCACGATCAATAGTTTTTGGACTTTAGCAGTAGCAGCTGTTGTCCTAACTGTTATAGATTATTTAGTTACTAAATTTACTGGATTACATGCTAGTCCATTTGGTAAGGGATTTATAGGATTTGCATTAGCTGCTATTGTCTTATATGTAACTCAATTCTTTGTTGCAGGATATTCAATTTCTTGGATTGCAGCAATAATTGGAGCTTTAATCTATGGTGTAGTTGATTACTTTATACCTGGAAATCAACAAATGTAGTAAGTTTTTACTTACAATAAAATATCCAAGCAATTTATTGCCTGGATATTTTATATTATTAATGTAATAATTATACATATTCTTTTATATAAAACATTATTGTTTTACAACTATTTCATTTTGATTTTTATAAATACTATTTTCTTTTACAACTCCTCTTACTGATGATAATGGATATATATTTGTATTATTTCCTATAACTGTTCCAGGATTTAAAATACTTCCACATCCTACTTCTACATTATCACCTATCATTGCACCAAATTTTTTTAGACCTGTTTCTATTTTTTTATCTCCATTCTTTACTATAACTAATTTTTTATCAGATTTCACATTTGATGTAATAGAACCTGCTCCCATATGTGATTTATACCCAAGTATTGAATCTCCTACATAATTATAGTGTGGAACTTGCACTTTATTAAATAATATAACATTTTTTAATTCTGTTGAATTTCCTACAACTGCTCCATCTCCTACAATAGCATTTCCTCTTATAAAAGCACAATGTCTTATCTCTGCATTTTCTCCTATTATAGCAGGTCCGTTTATATATGCTGTTGGAGCTACTTTAGCAGTTTTTGCTATCCATATATTTTCTCCTCTTTTTTCATATTTTTCTTTATCTAGTTTATCTCCTAATTCTAAAATAAAATTGCTTATCTTTGGTAAAGCCTCCCATGGATATTCTATATTTTCTAGCAATTCTTTAGCTATTGTTTCAGTTAAATTATATAAATTTTTTACTTTACACTCTTCCATTTATTTTTCCTTTCCTATAAAATTTCTTGTTATAATAATTATAGTTTACTCCTATTAATTATAGTAACAAAAAATATACATATAAATAAAACGTTTTTATTTTAATTCAGACTATATTATAAGATCATTAAATTATGAATACAAGAAAACCATAATTTAACAAATTTATAATATAGTCTGAATCATTCATTTATTAAAATATTTTACATATAAATTTCTCTTTTTTGTCTTTCCCAATATTTCTCGTATAATTCTTTAGCTGTTTTGGGACTATCTACACCTTCTTTATTTTTTACGGGTGCAAAATCATCTTCTCTTTTACCTCTTAAAATTGCAATATCATCAAAAAATTCAAAACTATCAAAAATAAATGATTCGAATTTATAAGAATTTGGTCCTTCAGGAACAACCTCTCTTCCATTTTCATCTACATATGAATTTTTCTTAAAAGCACTATGATACATTAAATATTCTTTACTTACTTTTTCAATTGCATCTATACTAAATAGATTACACATAATATGAGATTCCCCATATTTCAATTCACCATTTTTGTCTACTTCTTCAGCCATTTTTTCTGGCAACTCTGAATATTCTATTACCTTTGGGTGACCATTCATTTTACAGAACACTCCTACTTTTTCATGTGGATTTGCTTTAACAACTGATTTTGATGCTATTTGCACTTTTTTATCTATTGCCATTCCTAGTAATAATGTATCAGCCATCTTTAAAATAGCATTATCAACTCCTCCAATGAAAACCCATTTTATATTTTTTTCTTTCATATCTGATAACATTCCAGAAATTCTTAAAGAAGAAAATACTCCCCCATTTCCATCTGAAGCTTCTTTAATTTTCATATCTTTATTAATAAGTAGTTTTCCATTTACATCTACTAGTGGCAATTCTCCTTGAGTAAATAATGTAACATATCCCTTTGGATATCCAAAATAATTATTTTTTTCTAAGAATTTTAAAGTCTCATCATTATTTTCTTTACTTGTCATTATGTACCATGGTATTATTGTTGAATATTTCTTATTTGCCTCTTTTAAATTTTCGGCTAAAATTTCAAATAAATATTTTCCTTTTCCATATACATCTAATTTAAATGTACCTTTTGGTCCATTATGTCCTAATCTTGTTCCTTGCCCACCTGCCATTGTAACAACTGCATATTCATTAGCTCTAATAGCCTGTTCTCCAAGTTTATTAAATTTTTCTCTTTGATCTTCTGTTAATTTTTCTTTATCTAAATAACTAATAGCTTCTATTTTATTTTCTTTTATTTCAATTTTCTTTTTGGTATTATCATATAATTCCATAATTTGATGAAAATCTATATTATTTATTTGTTGTATTAGTTCTTCTTTTTTCGCACTATCTAATCTACCAAATAATTTGATTATATGTTCTTGATTATATGTTTTTAGTAGTTCTATAGTATCTTGAGTTTTATCCATCATATTATTCATTCCTTTCGGCTTATAAACTAGTATATTATATGATACTATGTTTAATATGGTTATTTTAACATACAAAACTATCATTATCAAGTTTTTTTGGTTATTTGCATTCTTTACATTTTTTTCATTCATAAATAAAAAGTACCTTAAGTCTTTATTTTTAGTAAGAAAAAAATTTTTAGAAAACTTGTCATATTATTAAAACTTGTTCAATATATATTAACTAAAGTAATTTGAGTAACAAAGATTTTTCTTTCGAAATTAAAGGAGGTATATAGATGGAAAATACAAGATTGTATCAAGACATCGCAAAAAGAACAGATGGTGACATCTATGTGGGAGTAGTTGGTCCTGTAAGAACTGGAAAATCTACTTTTATAAAAAAATTCATGGATTTACTCGTAATTCCTAATATTGATAATGAATACAAAAAAGAGAGGGCAAAAGATGAACTTCCACAAAGTGCTGGTGGAAAAACTATAATGACAACAGAACCAAAATTTGTTCCAAATGAAGCTATTGAAATAACTTTAGAAAATAATCTAAAATTTAAAACAAGATTAGTTGATTGTGTAGGATATTTAGTTGATAATGCAATTGGTTATTTAGAAGATGATATGCCAAGAATGGTCAAAACACCATGGTCTGAAGAAGAAATTCCTTTTGAAACAGCAGCAGAAATCGGAACAAAGAAAGTAATTGAAGAACATTCTACTATTGGAATCTTAGTAACTACTGATGGTAGTATTACTGATATTCCTAGAGAAGATTATATAAAAGCAGAAGAAAGAGTAGTTTCTGAATTAAAAGCATTAAATAAACCTTTTATTATTCTGTTAAACTCTCAAGAACCTAATTCAACTTATACTCAAGAATTAACAAAAACATTAAGTCAAAAATATGGAACAACAGTTATACCAACTAACTGCGAAAATTTAAATTTAGACGATATTAACAATATGTTTTCTAAAGTACTATATGAATTTCCTGTTGATCAAGTAAAAATAAAATTCCCAAGATGGATTGATGGCTTAGATTGCGAACATCCTTTAAAAGTAGAATTATATAATGAAGTAAAAAATGCTTTTGCCAATATTAATGTATTGAAAGATGTTTCTAACTGTGTTGATTCTATTAAACAAACTGAAATTATAAGTAAAACATCTATTGAAGATATACAATTAGGTAGTGGAAATGTAAATATTGAAATCACTTTAAAAGAAGAATTATTTTACAACATATTATCTGAAATTACAGGTGTAGAAGTTTCAAATGAAGGCGACTTATTTAGTATAATTTCTGAATTATCTTCTACTAAAAAAGAATATGATAAAATTGCCTGTGCATTAGATGATGTAAATCGTAAAGGATATGGAATAGTAACACCAACAATGGATGAGCTTATATTAGAAGAACCTGAAATGATAAAACAAGGATCTAGATTTGGAGTAAAATTAAAAGCAACAGCACCTTCTATACACCTAATAAAAACAAATGTAGAAACAGAAGTATCTCCAATAGTAGGATCTGAAAAACAATCTGAAGAATTAGTAAATTATTTATTATCAGGATTTGAAAATGATCCAAAACAAATTTGGGAGTCAAATATATTTGGAAAAAGTTTACATGAATTAATAAATGAAGGATTACAAACAAAACTTGCCAAAATGCCTGAGGATGCTCAAGTGAAACTTCAAGAAACATTAGAAAGAATTGTAAATGAAGGAAGTGGCGGACTAATTTGTATAATTCTATAACATTATCATAAATTTACAAAAAAAGAGAACTTTACAGTTCTCTTTTTTAAAATTTTATATATTTAGTTGGATCAACATCGTTTTGATATCCACTTGTATTTCTAATTTCAAAGTGTAAATGGTGTCCTGTTGAATTTCCTGGGTTAGGATCAGATTTTGGATCTCCTCCCTCTAATCCTATTACTTGTCCTTGTTTTACAGCTTCACCCGCTTTTACGTTGATTTTTGATAAGTGAGCATAGAAACTATATATTGTTTCCCCATTAACAATATGTTTAATTTCTACACAGTTACCAAATCCATTTTGTACTCCTGCAAATGTTATTTCACCATCTGCAATTGATAATATTTCTGTATGCCATGTTCCAGCTAAATCTATACCTGTATGTTTTTTCACAATTCCTGTTGTTGGATGTTTTCTTGTTCCATATTCTGATGTAATTGTGTATTTACATGTCATTGGTAGTATAAAATCTTGTTTTGCTTCTATTTGTTGCGTTTCTTCTTTATCTAAAGCTTTTACTTTATTATATTCTAGGTTTGTAGTAGCAATATCTGTTTCACTAACATTTTTCCATTTAACAGTTTTACTTTTTCTTCCATAATTTTTCTTTAGAATACTTCTATCTAATTCATTAACTTTATTATCTTCATTAAAATCAAACTTCACTAGTCTTTGTTTATCTTCTTCACTAATAATTTCCCCATAATTATTATTGATTGCTACTAGGTCATCTATTTCAATTTCACCTGTTTTTATAACATCTCCTGCTAATAAATGATATGTATTTAATTGTGTTTCTTCCCCAATTTTTACCTCTATATCAGTTACTCTGTATTCTAAATATCCTTCTTTTGTGACAACAATATCATATTTTTGTGTATCTTCAGTATCAAATGAGAATGTTCCATCTTCTTGTGTTTCTAGTTGTTCAATAACTTCTCTTGGATTATCTTCGTCATTTTCACTTTTTGTATCTTCTGTTCTATATAATGTTACTGTTGATTTATATTTGCCTACTGAATTTTCAGTTGTTATTTTTCCTGATATTGTTCCACCTGTTAATGGATCTTTTTCTATATCTATAATATATATTCTTAAAGTTCCATCTTCTGCTCTTACTTTAATTAAAATTCTTGTATCTTCTGTAATATTATAAGTTCCTGTACCACTTTCTATTTTTGCAGTTTCATCTTGAGTTTTGGCATCTATTTTTAATGTATTTTGTCTTTGTGTTAAATGTAATTTATATTGTGTAATATTTGTATCAAAACTTGGTGATAGAGTACCAACATTAGTTGTTATACTTTCTAAATAATTATTATTAGATTTTTCTTCTACAACCTTTATTTTATATGTTGTATGTGTTTCTCCATTATGACTTGTAACATCAATATCAAAGACATTTTCTCCTGAAGTTAAATCTAAATCACTTGATTTAACTACTGTTGCATATTCATCTGTAGGAACAGCTATAACATCTTCACTTTTTAAAGTTGTAGTACCTTTTGGAACATAAACTGTATATTCTAATGTATTGCTATCAAATTCGGGTTCCATTTTACAACCTGATACTGCAAGTTTAGATAATGTAGAGTTACTACTCTTTAATCTTATTATATTAATAATATATGATTGTGTTGTATATCCATCTGGTGCTATTGTTTTTATCTCATATTTATTTAATTTTAATACCGATAATTCTATACTACTTGTTGGATATACTTTTGTGTTTTCATATAATGGTGTTGCTATGATTTCATTTTCTGTAAATACAAATTTATCATTTGGTACAGTTAATGTATATTCATAAACATCACTATTAAATTCTTGATCTAATGTATATGATTTAATTTCTAAACTCTTAAGTCTTGCGTCATCTGTTCTAATTCTATTTATATTTATTGTATAAGTTTTTGTATCTCCGTTTTCTGCTGTAACTATTATTTTTCTTGTACTTTCCCCATCTGGAACTGTTTGTTCTTCATTGCCTGTTACTGTTGCAAATCTGTCCTCTGTTACTACTTCAAAAGATAATAAAGAATCCTCATTTCCCAGTGTCAAGTTATATTCTAATGTTCCATACACAAAATTTGGATCTAATGTACCAACACTTGGAATTAAATCTGTTAGATCATTTACAGTTGATTTTATTCTATTTATTAATAAATTATATGTTCTTACATCACCATTTTCTGCTTTAACATTTATTTGATATTTGTTTTCTCCTGCTTTTACAGAAACATATCCTAAACCAGAAATAGTTGATAAACTATTTTCTGCTTCTCCAATTAATTGTACTTTTGTTGTTCCTACTGGTACAGTTACTTCATAACTACTATTTTCTTTATCAAAAACTGGTAACAATTCCATTGTTTCAGAATTAGCTTTTAATACTAGATTTTTCAAATAATTATTACTGTTTTTCTTTCTAATTATTGTAACAGTATATGTTCTTGTTATTCCAAGGCTTGATGTAACTTTGATTTCTATCTTATTTTCCCCAACTTCTAAGGTATAATCTCCATTACCTACCATTGTTGCATTACTATCTTCTGGTTCTGCATCTATATTAATTTGAGTAATATCATTTTCAACTGTTAAAGTATAATTATTGTTTGTTTTTGTAAATGCAGGTGATAAAGCTCCTTTTGATGGTAATATATAGCTTAAATAGTTATTACTAGACATATTTCTATTTACTTGTATTGTATAAGTTTCTTTTTGTAATCCATCACTTGAAGTAACTTCTATAGTTACCTCATTATTTCCTACTACAAAATTCTTATTTCCTGTTACTGTATATGTTGCATTTGGATCTAAAGTTTCTATTATCATATCTAAGCTTGTTATTTCATTATCAACATTTACTGTATATGAATTTGTATTTTCATTAAATTTTGGTACAATTTCATAATTTTTCACTTCTAATTTTGACAATTTTGCACTTATTGGTGCTTTTCTTATAACATTAACAGTATAAATATTTTTATTTCCATTTGGAGCCGTTACTATTAATTCTATTGTATTTGTTCCAACTACTAAATTATAGTTTCCGTTTCCAGTTATTGTTGCATTACTATCTTCTGTATATCCTAACAAATTAATACTTTCTACATCATAATCTACATATACCTTATAACTATTTACTAATTTATCAAAGCTTGGTTCTAATGTTCCTTCAGATATATTTAAATCTGATAAATATGCATTTTCTGATAACCCTTTATTTATAACTATTGTATATGTTTTAACTTTTCCTGACTCTGAAATTACATTTACTTCAAATGTATTTTTTCCTTCTTCTAATTTAACAATACCTATACCATTTACTGTTGCATTCTCATCATCTGCAATTGCATCTATATAAACAGTTTCAATATTATTTGGAACATTTACATTATATAAAAGTGTGCTTTTGTTAAATTCTGGACTTAAGTCATATCCATTAACAGATAAAAATGCTAGGTTATTATTATCTGATCCAGTTTTTGTAACTTTTAGTGAATAATTCTTTGTAGTTACACCATCTGGTGCTGTTACTTTTATTATAACCAGGTTTGTTCCTCTTTCTAAGTTTTTATTACCAATTATCTCATATGTTGCATCTTCTTGTTCTGTTGTCGCATTTATTTCTAGTTCACTTAGTTTTGTTTCAACAGTATATAATGTTGCTTCTTTATTAAATACTGGTAAAATGCTATGATTTTGTATAACTAAATTTGATAAATTTGCATTTGTTGATTTTGCTCTATTTACTTTTATTTGATAAACTTTTTCATCTCCTGAAGTAGATGTAACTTTTACAGTTATAACATTTAATCCAACATTTAATTCATGTTCTCCTGTTCCTGTAATTATTGCTGTATTGTCTAAGGCTTTTGCCACAACATTAATTTTTTCTTCTTCATATGGTAAATTAACTTCATAAACTAATGTATTTGCTTCAAAATTTGGAGATAAAGTTCCTTTATCTACTGTTAGTTCTACTAAATCACAACGTTGATTTAAATCTGGCTGTCTATAAACTATTATTGTGTAATCTTTTTTAGTTAATCCATCTGATGCTGTAACCTCTATAGTAACTTTATTTTCCCCATAAACAAAATCACTATTTCCTATTACTTTATATGTTGCATCTTTATCTTCTGTCTCTATTTCTAGATTTAGGCTTTCTACATCATCTTGTACTTTCATATGATATTCAGTATTTGTTTTTTCAAAATTCTCGTATAGTTCTCCCTCTTTTGCAAATACCTTTTTTAAATATGCATTATCAGATTTTGCTCTATTTACTATTATTTCATATTCTTTGTTTGTACCATCTTCTGCTGTTGCAACAATAGTAATAATATTTTTTCCTATTTCTAAACTATATTTTCCATTTCCAACTACATTTGTTGTTGTCTTTTCTGGAATAGCAGTAATTGTAATTTCATCTATTTCATTTCTTACATTTATTTCATAGGTACTAGCATCTACTTTATTAACAATTTGATTTTTATCATTATCTATTCTTAATAAATTTGTATTAGAATTTTGTTTTCTTATAACATTTAATTCGTAAGTCCTTATATCCCCATTTTCCGCTTCTACTGTTAATGTTATATTATTTTCTCCCTGTTCTAGTGCATATACTCCTTCTCCTATTACAGTACTTGCTGAATCTTCCTTTTTAGCTGTGACTTTTATATTATCTACTTCATTTTCCACTTCTACAGTATATTTTAATGTTTCTTTATTAAATGTAGGATTTAATTTTCCACTGCTTGTAATAATATTAGTTAAATAATTATTACTTGAAGCTTCTTTTATTACTTTAATTTTATAATCTCTTTGTTCTCCATTTTCTGCTGTTACTCTTATTATTACATAATTTGTGCCTGTAAAGAAATTATTGTTTTGCAAAATTTTATATGTTGCAGATTTATCTTCTGTTTGTACAACAAGCGGTAATGTTTTTGTATCTGATGGAACTGTTATTTCATATTCTGTAATTAATTTATCAAATTCAACATTAAAATTTCCAATTGTTGATATTAATTCTTTTAGATAATTATTACTTGATTGGCTTCTATTAATATTAACATTGTATATACCAATAGAACCATCTTCAGCTTCAACTTGTATTTTATATGTATTTGTCCCTGTTTTTAATATTTTTTCACCAGTTCCTGAAACACTTGATGTTGTTGCTTCTGCCTTCGCTTCTAATGTAACTTTTTCAACTTCATTTGGAACTGTAACAGTATATGTATCTAATACTTTATTAAAGGTTGGATTTAGAGCTAGTTCTTCATCATCTTTTTTTACTTTTAAAGATGATAAAAATACATTTCCACTTTGTTTTCTATATGCATGTATAATATAAACTAATTGTTCACCATTTGGTGCATTTACAATTATATAAATATCATTTAATCCAACTTTTAAGTTCTTATTTCCTTCTATTACAGGAGTAATTTCCTTCATTTCTGGTATTGCAGTAATATCTAATGACGTTACTTCATTATCTACTTCTACAAAATATTCTAAAACATCTTGGTCAAATACCATGTCTGTTTCTACATTATCTATACTTAAGCTTTCTAACAAGCAGTTTCCACTCATATCTCTTGTAATGTGATATGTATAAGTATCTACTGAACTACCATCTTCTGAAGTAACATTTATTTTTATTTCATTTTCCCCAGCTTTTAATTCTATTGTTCCATCTCCTGTTACAGTTTGATATTTATGTCCTTTTTCAACATTAAAGGTTAATTTCTTTATTCTACTTGGAACAGTCATAGAATATTCATGTACTTCTGGGTTAAATTCTTTTGGATTAAGGACCCCATAAATAGGATTTACATTTATAATAGATTCAATTAATCCGTCTATTGTAATATTAGTTGGTTTAGAATTATTAGATGCATCTCTTATAGCTTTTATTGTATATACTCTTTCTTCACCATTTTCTGCTGTTACTTTTAGATTTATAATATTTTCTCCTGCTACAATATCATAAGTTCCATTTCCTTCTACTGTTGCTTTTATATCATCAACAACACCATAAATTGTAAGTTCTGTATCTTCTGAATCTAAATTTACAGTATATTCTGTATCATCATAACTAACTTCTGGAGTTATTGTTCCTTTATTTATTTGTATTTCTTTTAATAAATTATTTTGTGATGGATCTTCAAGTAAAGTTATTCTTGCATATCCATCTGAATCATTACCTGTTACATAATTTCCTTGTGGATTTTTCATTTGTACTAAATCTTGTCTTGTAGTGGTCCATTCATATCCTTCTCCATCTATCATAACAGTATCTTTAAATTTAAATCCTGAAGTATGTATACAATCTTCTATTGAGTTTCCATTTTCATCTGTTGATTTACATCCTTCATGTCCTGATATATATGATGATCCTCCAGATCCTGCTGAAGCACGGCTAATATTGTTTGTCATTCCTCCATAGTATCCTGAGCCACCGCCTCCAACACCATCACTATCTGCTTTTCCCCATGCATCTTTTCCTATTCCTAATGCATATCCAGAAGTTTGAGTTCCTGCTGGACTTTTTGGATAATATGATATACCTTCTAGTCCACCTCCTGCTCCTCCTTTAAATGTCCAAGAGGCTCCGCCTCCTGCTCCTGCTACCATTATCCTAGAGTATAAACTATTGGTATCATTCCATGCTCCACTTGTTAGCCTGAAGTCTGTGGCTCCTCCACCACCACCGCTGGCTTCGTCATCTGAATTATCCCATGTTCCAAGGCCTCCACCATTCCAGCCTCCTAACGAATTTTGTCTTACAACAGCATCTGTTCCTTTTCCACCTACATATACATATATAGTATCTCCCTCATTTAGTCTTACAGTACCTGATGTATAACCTCCATTTCCTGGAATTCCTTTTAATTTTCCATCATTTCTTGATTTTCCACCTCTTGCTCCCCATGCTTCAAATTTATAAAACCCTGCTGCTGGTGCTACAAAAGTTTGATATTCTTTTCCTACATATGGAAAATCATATATTTGCTCTCCTAAGTTTTCTCCTTTTATTACAGTTATTGTATATACTGTATCTTCTACTCCTTCTCTAGAAACAGTTACTGTTACAGTATTTTTACCTTCTTTTATATATCCTGCACCTTTTACAACTACTTTTGCATTATCATCATAAGGTGTTGCTATAATATCAAGAGAAACTATTCCTGAAGTTACTTTATATTCATAATCGTATTTATCACTTTCAAAGAATTGTGAAAATTCTTGATTTTTTATATCTAAAAATTTCAATTTTGTATTTGGCTGTTTATTTAAAATTAAATTATATTCTGTTGTACTTGTTCCATCTTCTGATGTAACTTGTATTGTGTGTATTGTAGTAGAATTTTTGGTTTCTACTTCTCCGTCTCCTACAATAGTTTGTCCTGGGAATTTCTTTATAGCTTCTATAATCGTATTTTCTTCTACATTATATGGTAATTCAATTTCATATCTTAAAGTTTCTTCTTTGTAATTTTCTATATCTCTTCCTGCTACCTTAATATTTTTCAAATAACTATCTGAAGACGGTTTTCTATAAAAATATAAATTATATACAAATTCTATTCCTTCTGCTGTTTTTACTTTTATTTGTTTTTTAGTTTCTCCTGCTATTGTTTCTACTTGTTGTATTAATCCACCTTCTACTTCTACATTATCACTTGATGGTGTTATTGTAATAGTTGGATATGCTTGTTCTTTATCTAATTCAATATAATAATCATTTTCAGCAGGATTAAATTTTCTGCTCATTTTTCCAATATCAACATTTATATCTAATATTGGATATTCTTCAGCAGTCATACTCAAAGGAGTAATAGTTGCTTTGCTGGTATCTGTAGCATCTGCTGTTAGTTCGGTATTAGTAAATACTTTTCCAGAGTAATGATATGAATCTTCTAAACTAGTATATGTTTGAACTTTTGGAGTAATATCACTTTGAGAATTAATAGCAATACAACCTGCATGTCCAGATACATAACCTGAGCCACCAGCTCCACTAGAAGCACATGAGCTATTGCTCATGTATCCACCCCAGTAGCCACCTCCGGCCACCGCCTACTCCATCATTATCAGCTGTTCCGGAAGCATTTTGTCCTATTCCAAACGAATATCCAGTAGTTTGTGTTCCACTTTTTGCTTTTACTCCATTAGATCCTGAAATTCCTCCTCCTGCTCCTCCTTTATATGTCCATGAAGCTCCACCGCCTCCACCAGCAACCATTATTCTAGATGCTAAACTTTCAGAATTATTCCAATTTCCACCTACTAAACGTATATCTGTTGCACCTCCGCCAGCTCCTGATGTTTCATTATCAGAATGATCCCACGTTCCAAGTCCTCCACCATTCCAAGTTGCTGCTGAATCTTTACCTACAACTGCATCTGTTCCTTGTTGTCCAATGTAAACATAATACTTTTCACCTTTTTTTAAAAGAATTTCACCTTTAGCATATCCTCCCTTTCCTGGTGTTCCTCCTAATGAACCATTAATTCTAGATTTTCCTCCTCGTGCTCCCCAACATTCAAATTTATACGTACCTGTATATGGAACAGTAAATTCTTGATATCCTCCTGAATAACTATAATTGTTTTCTTCTAAAGCTTTTTCGCAAGTTATTGAATATACCATTGGTTCAGTAACATATGGATTTGTAACTGTTATTGTAATTACACTTCCTATGTTTATATTTTCATTACCTTTTATTGTTATTGTTGATTCTTTATCATATGCTATTGCATAAACCTTTAGTGATGTTATATTATCTAAAATGTCAACTGTGTATAATGTTGTTTTTTCGTTAAACTCGGGATTTAATGAAAAAGAATTTATCTCTATATTTTTCAAATATGCACTATGTTCTTTTTTTAAGTTTAATGTGTATGTATTTTTGTTTGTTTTATCCTCAGATAATACATTAAAACTAATTGTTTTGCTGTTTTCTGTTAATATAACTTTTGTATCTCCTTTTACTGTTTGATTTTCATTTGTTTTTAAATACTCTATTGTTAATACATCTTCGATATTATACTCTAACGTTAAATCATAATTTATTTTATTATTCTCAAATAGATATTCTTTGTTATTTATTTTTACTCCACGTATAAACGCAGTACTTGAATCTGCATTTTCTGTCTCAGAAGTTTCTGCAGTTGCATCTGCCAACAAGCTATTCTCTGCTTGTTGGATAAAATCATTTGTTTTTTCAGGCACAGAAGTACCCGCTAGCTTAACTATAGCTAACGTTGATGTAACTAATGCAATACTTGCAAATGTTGTTAATATCTTTTTCTTTACTGTTCTTTTGTATTTACGACTTAGCTTCAAAAGTATTTCTCCTTTGTTTTTATATTTATATATAATATTATTTATATAATATAATTGATATATATACTTAATATTATATATTCATATATACTTAATCTCAATACATCTATATTGGAATTATCTTCCTATTACTCCTCAAAACATACGGAAGAAGGACTTTCTTTAAAAAGTCCTTTTTATAACATTTACTTTATTTTTTAGTAACAATATTATTATTTTTTTACAATTACATTAGGGATTACTACCTTTTAAGAATTATCTATTATTAATTACATTATAAAAAGACTACCTAAAAAGTATATATACTTTTCAAGTAGTCTTTTGTTTTCTATTTTAGAATTTTATATATTTAGTTGGATCAACATCGTTTTGATATCCACTTGCATTTCTAATTTCAAAGTGTAAATGG
>CAKPRW010000005.1 GCA_934183045.1 uncultured Clostridia bacterium | reverse complement strand
AGTAAATACTTTATTTGCTTGATTTTGTATACTAGTATTATTAGTTATGTCTTGTCCATATTGTAATACTTCTTTTCCCTTTATTGTCTCATTGTTCTTATATTTCTCATATAAATTGTTTACTTGTGTTTGCATTATTTTTAGTTCTGAGGTGAACTTTGTAAATTCTGATGATTTTATTCCGCTTATTCCGCTATATGCTGCCACTGATGACAAAATTAGTATAACAACTATTGTTATAACAAGTGTTGTTAGTGTTACTCCTCTATCTTTTTGTTTATCCACTTTTTTCATTGGTTTTCCTCCAATTTTTGTTTTGGCTGGGGTAGTAGGATTCGAACCTACGCATCGGTGGGTCAGAGCCACCTGCCTTACCGCTTGGCTATACCCCAATTTTATCTTCTGCTATTATATCATACTTATTTTTGTTTGTATAATACTTTTTTAAATTTCCTTATATATTTTATAAAAACAAAATTGAATATTCTTTTTTATTACATATTACTTATTATATATTTTTTATCTCCTTTATTCTAAAGATTTGACTATATATTTAATAATGTTGCTTCACATTCTTTATAATTTGGATTATATTTTTCTAACATATTAAAAAATCTTTTTGAATGTGTTTTATATTTCAAATGACAATATTGATGTAATACTACATAATCAATTATTTTTCTATTGTATTTTACTATTTCTGGGTTTATTGTTATTTTTTTGTTTTCACATTTTCCTAGTGTTTCTATTTTTTTTACTTCATATTCTTCTGGAGCAAACCCTAACATTATTCTTGTTTTTTCCATTGCTCTTTCTACTTCTATTTTTGCAATTTGTTCATACATTTTTTCTATAGCTAAATCTAATATTTCTGTATTAGATATTTTTTTGTATTTGTTTGGTAGTGATATTTTTATTGTTTTTCCTTCTATATCTAATTCTGTAATTTTAGTATTTTTATAAACTATTTTTACTTTGTAATCTATTCCTAGTACTGGAACTGGATGTCTTTCTATAGTACTGTTTACCATTACTTTCATTGTTTTTCTATTTTTTACTAAGTTCATTTTATATCACTCCTTATTGAATTTTTGTTTTGCGAATTGCTGTTCGTTTTTTCTGTAGCTATTGTATATTTATTTTTTATTTTTGTCAATACTTTTTATTGATTTTTTCAAAATTTTTGTTCGCTTTTGTTGAACGCTCTATTTTAGTATTGTTTGCACGAAAAATTGCCAAAAAGACCCGGCCCTTTTGGCAAATTTTTGATAGTTTTGCTATTATTAGTTGTTTATTTCTTTTGATTGTTTTAGCATTATGTCTCCGAATACACCGTATCCTTTTGTTGGATCGTTTACTAAGACGTGTGTTACTGCTCCTACAAATTTTCTGTTTTGTATTATTGGTGATCCTGACATTCCTTGTATTATTCCTCCTGTTTTTTCTAGTAGTTTTTGGTCTGTTATTTTTATTTGCATGCTTTTGTTGTCATAGTTGTTTTCTTTGTATATTTTTTCTATTTCTATTTCGTATTCTTGTGGTTTTTGGTTGTCTAAACTACATAGTATTGTTGCTTTTCCTGTTTTTATTTCTTCTCTTAATGCGACATCCATTTCTTTTGATGTGTCTATGTTTAGTATTGATAGGTTGTCAACTTTTCCATATATACCAAATTTGCTATTTTTGTATATTTTTCCTATGTTTGATTGGTTTTCTACGGTCCCTTGAATTTTTCCTGGATTTCCACTTTCTCCTTTTGTTATGTTTAGTATTCTTGTTGTTACGAATTCTCCTGATGCTATGTTTATCAGCTCGTTTGTGTCTATGTCTGTTATTCCATGTCCTAGTGCGCCAAATGTTTTGCTTGATGGTTCATAAAAGCTTACTGTTCCTACACCTGCCGCACTGTCTCTTACCCATAATCCTAATTTGTATTGACTTCCATTGGTTTTTGCTGGCACTATACTACATTCTTTAGTTTCTTTTTCATGTATATATTTTATTTTAAGGTCTTTTCCTTGTGATTCGTTTACTTTTTCTATTAATTCTTCTGTTGTGTTTATTTGCTTTTGATCTATTTGTACTATTGTGTCCCCTTCTTTTATTCCACTGTTTTCATATGGTTTGTATTTTTTATTATCGTCTCCTTCTATTTCTGACATCCCCACAACTAATACTCCACTTGTATATAGTTTTACACCTGCTACATTTCCTACTGGTATTACTTTTGTTTTAGGTAGTATTTCTACGTCTACATTTTTTAGATTGATACTATCAAATAAACTTACTTCTAGTGTTGCTTTTTGTGCTGTTTTTTCTAGTGATTTGTTATTGTTTGATGATGTTTCAATTGTGTTTTCACTTTTGTTTTTTATTTTAATTCCTGTTAATGTTTTTATTGATATTTTTTCTCCTTCAAATATAACAATTTCATCTGGTAAATTTGTAATTGATAAAACATATGAATATATTAATATTAGTAAGAAAATTAATAATAGTTTTTTTAAGGTGTTTTTTATTTTCTTTTGCATGTTGTTCTCCTTTATTTTTACTATTATTAGTATTTACTTTTTTTGTTTGTATATTCAAAAAAAATTGATTTTAACTTTTATAATTAAAATCAATTTTTTACTATTAACGAATTATTAGTTTTTTACATATGCAGCATTTAACCCATCATCATAATATTTTCTCTTACCATTAACTTCAACTCTATCTGTACTAGTGTTTGTTTTATACGAGCTATATTTTTCTCTTCCTAATGCTGTATAATATGCCTTGGCTATATTCCCACTTTTTTCATCTATATATTTATAAATATTATTTTTATATTTTTCATTGTCTAAGTTTACATCATTTGTATGATTTACTATACTTGTATAACTTCCATACTCTTTTCTAGGGAAGAAATATTTTGTTAAACCTTGGTTCTCATCATATGTTGCTTCCCTTTCAAAATCCACATTTAGAATTCCAGTATAGTTATTATTTGTATTCAATGTAGAATCTGTAGGCTTATAATAATAATTATTATCTGTTAAATATATTGATTCATCACTTACTACTTCATTGTTTTTAGTGTTTGTTATTATAGAATATCCATTATAAACTTTTCCCCCAATGTTTAGTCCTTGCATAAAACTTATAATTGATACATTATTAATAATTTTTGTCCATTCATCTTCTTTTAGCACAGGCATTTGAAAATTTGTTTTCACGCCTGTATAATTATTGAAATTTGCTATGGCAATTGATAGATTTTTTTCTATTGAATATCTTATTACTGCTAATCTATGTTCATTAAAGTTAGAATCTGGATCTTCTATTGAATCATCATAATTGTTATCAGATGATGTTTTAAAATCAAAGATTTTCTTATTTCCAAATTTCTCCTTTAATGAATTTCCGTTTTCATCAACAGCATTTGAGCCATCTAGATCATTAAGCCCACTATCTTTTAGCCACTTAGAAAAATTATAGGCTTCTACATAATATTGTTGTGCTGCATAATTCATTTCTTTGTATGTTAATTCTTGGTATATTTTATCATTATTTAATATTGAATACCAACCCTTTTGGTCTTTATAATATTTTGTTCCATTTACTTTTACATATGTAACCTGCTTATTATAATCATCATCAACATATTGAGTTAAAGTTTCACCCGTAATCTCGTTGTTTCTATACGTTACAATACCTGAATCAAGTACAATATTATCTAACAAATATCCTGATTTGCAAACTGGATTATTATTTATCATTCCTTCTACTGTTATATAATTATCTAATGAATATGTTATAACTACATCTATACTCGAGGTTTGATATCTACAACTATAATGAATATATGGTTTTAATCCTGATAATCTATCTCCATTATGGTATGTGACCTTAGTTGGATTACCATTTTCGTCTGTTAATCTATCTCCATTTTCATCTTTGGGATTTTCTTCTTCACCTGTTATAGTGTTATTATATGGAGAATATATATAATATCCATCATACATTGTGTATACAAGTGCTGGTACATATTCTTTTAATATGTCTTGATTATATCCAGACATATTAAAATTACTTGAAATTGAATTAAAAAAGGTATTTACAGATGCTTCTATATCACGTAATTTTGAATTTGCAAGATCTGACGTACTGCTATTTATTGTGTTTAATTGAAATGCTTTTAAAGCATCATATGTAGCATTATTCAATTTTGAATCATATGATATCTGCAAACTCAATGTTTTTGTTTGGCTTTGTACATATGAAGATAATATTAATGAAATCGGTAATACTATTATTATAAATATTACAGCTAAATTTTGAATTTTCATACTTTCACTTGTCCTTTTTTATTAAATAAGCTTGTAATAAAATATTACAAGCTTTATATATAGTTATTTCTATTATTTTCCCGTACCATTAGCAGTTACAATGCCTGCATGCTCTGCAGCAATCGTATATGTATCATTACCAGTTACAGTATAAAAGAAATTTTTTAATTGTTGTGACATTGTTGTATTTGTGTTTTTTACACTAGTTGAAAATATATCCCCTTCTTTTAATGACATTACACTACCATCTTCTATAGCATCCATTATTTGTGATGTATACCAAGAATAATATACATTTTCCCCTATTTTTGTAGATTGTGCTTGTGTTGTCTTTTTACCTGGATTCTCATCTAACACTTTTAATTCCATTTCTACCTCATATGAATTTCCCGTTGAAGATATATTTTCTACAAACTTTCCATATTTATCTATCGTTAGTTTTCCCGTAGTTCTAACATCATCAACAAATTCTGTTGTTGCTGTATCTACTGTTAATTGTGAAACATCATCTGTTCTATCTGACATTGTCATTAGTGGAAATACAAACATTAAAACTGCTGCTAATGCTATTGCAACTACTGTTATTAATGAATCTCCCATTTGAACCTCCTTATTAACACATCTACTTATAAATTTCAGTATATGTTATTATTCTTTTTTTTGTTTTATTTGCTGTAGGTGTATTTTCATTTCCTGCATATGTTTCCTCTTCATAATATACACCTAATTTTTCGATATATTTATTATTATCTTTCAACTTTTCACTATAAATTCCATTAGGATTTTTATCAAGATAAATTTGTCTAGTTTTAAAATTGTTAAAAATTTTATCTCGGTTTACTGGATCAGTATCTATAGACCTATATCCATACAATATCGCTTGTATAAATTGCTTTCTTTGTTCTACACTACCTAATGCTTCTTTTCTCAAATCGATATAATTTCTATCTTCTAATTCACTAATACTAGCTCCTTTTTGATATAATACTGTATCATCTTTAAATTCAAAAATAATTTTATAATTTTCTGTATATGATTTATATACTGTTGGTATAATTGTTTCTGCACCAACTATTCTTTCTGTGTTATCTCCTTCAATATATTCGTTATCATATTCTCTGTCTTTATAATCTAGTATTATTTGTGAAGTTTGTCTAACTTCTGTAAAGGCATTAATACTTATGGACAATGCCAATACAAATATCAATACTGCCGCTGCCATTTTCAATGCTTCTGCTGCATTTTCCATAGTATTACCTCCAAGCTAATATTAATTTAGATTATGGTTGTTTGTTACTATCAGAATCTTCAATTGTAACTTCTGTAACTAAACCTGTCTTATCATTCAAAGTACATGTAACAGTATATGTTTTTCCCGTTTGAGCTTTCCCTGTTGAATTATTAATTTTACCAGAAGGTGCAGTTCCAATCATAGTAGCTCCAGTCGCAACTACAGAAACTTGTTTACTTTCATCTTCTGTATAATTAACATTATTTTGTATTATTTGGTTTAATAACGCATTGACTTGCGCTCCTCTTATATTTGTACCTTCATATTGAGTAAATTTTTGATTGAATGATGATATTTCTACCTCACTCATAGAATTATTGTTAACAACTCCTGCTGCTTGATTATAAATCATTATTCCTAATGATATAATTAAAATAGCTAATAATATAGCTCCTGCTATAATTAATGCTTTTGATGCATTCTCCATAATTTTTTCCTCCCTTAATTGTTTAACTTTTGTTTATTTATTTAGATTATTAACATTATTTGTTAATAAGATTAAAAACTATATTTTACTGTGTTATTTGTTCAAATAACATATATTTAACTTTATTAGTAGATTTATGATATTCTATACTTGTACACTTGAATTGTATTTGACTGTAATATTGTACAAACTTGTCCATACCTCCTAAAAACAGTGTTTCCATATTGTATGTTTCATCATTATCTAACATCTTTATATCTATATTTATTGAATTACTTTCATTATCTATATATTTACCCTTGTTACTTTTTTGTACTTCATTTGTTTCATTATTATCTATTGCTTTGTTAATTATAGTGGCTAATTCTGCTCCATTTAGTTCTTTATTATTATAACTTTCAAATTGCATATTTTCTTTTTTTGTATTAAAGAAATCTACTTTATAATTTAGATACATATATGATATTCCAACTATAATAACAATTATTATTAAGAAAAATAAAGCTATTTTTTTCATTTTTATATCCTTTTTTATTATATCATTTTACAATATTTTTTACAATATTTTGTCTGAATTTAATTCTCTTTTTTTGTAAATCTAACTTCTGATACTCTCTTTGTAATTTCATTTATTGTCACTCCACAGTTATATGTCGGTAATGTCTTGTAACGAGTATTATCCTTATCCGTAACATCAATCATTTCTTCTTCTTTTATTAGTCTATCAAGTGCATCTTTATTTTTTCTTTCTACAGATTCATTATCTATTTTTACTGTTACATAAAAATTATCTGGTGTTGATGCTGATAAGCCATAATATGAATTATTTTCTTTTGCTAAATTTGCAACCGAAATAATATCATAAATTGTAGTATCATTTTTGTTTTCATATAATGTAAATTGAGTATTAAATTCATTTAATCTATTTGTTTCTATTTCTTCATGAAGTTGTTTCGATGAAGCACCAAATGTTGTAAATAAATATACTGCTAATGATATTATCATTATTCCAATTAATACACTTGCTGCCATCATTAATGCTTTTGATGCATTTTCCATATATTAATCTCCTATTCGATTTTATCTTGATTATAATCAAATTCCATTTTTATAATTCTTCCTGTGTTTTTACTATATTCTATGCCACTATCCTTACAGTCAAAATATGATCTCTTAAATTGTATATATTCATAGTAAGTACATATATCTCCATATTTTGTATTATTGCTAGTTATCTTCATGTCTTGATCACTTAAATCTTCACCTGTATTTCTTTTGTATAATGATCTAGCCTTTGTTTTTTGATCATCAGTTATTACATTAAGATCATCAAAAAACAAATTTGATATTCCTGAAGCTAAATTAGTGATCCCAACTTTTCCTCCATACGCCTTCTCAAATTTTTCTATTTTATTTTCTACATTATTAACAAAGGAATTTGATGTGTTATTTAATTCTAGTTTGTTATTTGGTATAAGACTTGCATTAAATAACCTTAAATTATTATCATATGTCCATTTTAATTGTCTCATATCCGCATCAGGAAAATTAACAATTATTGTCATTGGTTCAAACCTTGTATTTTGTCCTTCATCGTTACCTGTTGCAACATCAGATTTTCTCCTGTTATAATCAACAACCTTATTTAATAAAGAATATAAATCACTACCTCTTATTTCTTTTCTGTTATATGTTTCATATTGATTATTAAATTCTAATACTTGGGCTTCTCTATTATTTTGAATATTAGTATCTTGATAGCTAGATAGGTTATTAAACATAAGTAGTAATGCTCCAATTATCATTAAAGCTATTAGTACGCTTCCAGCCATTATTAAAGCTTTTGATGCATTCTCCATATATATACCCCCTTATGATTATTTTGTAGCTGTCATTGATGAGAATGAAGAAGACATACTTGTTAAGCCTATAAATACTAATGGGATAATTAGGTATCCAACAAACATACATACCATAGGTGCAAATCCAATTACTTTACCAATCATTCCTTTTCTTGATATTAATCTTTCGTTAGTTTCTTTTCTTTTAGCTTGATAGTAATCTCTTTCTGAATCTAATTCATCAAAAGCATCTCTAATTGGTATTTTTTCAACTGCTGCTTGTAAGCTTTCAATAATTCTAATTAATTGCATGTAAGATACTTCTTCTTTCATTGCTTCTAATGCTTCCCATGCTCCAGCTTCATAGTTGTTTAAACATTTTGTAATTGGCGCTTTAAATATATTAGCATAACGTTCTAGCCATTCTAAGATAATTTCTACATTCACTCTTTCTATTCTCATAAGCATTAATATAATTGTCTGGAATTGCATTACTTCGTCTTCCATTTCTAGTTGTCTCATTTTTACTTGGAACATTAAAATCCATATTGGCATCATATATGCAATTACCATGAAAACAAATGCTAATAATATTTCAAACCATTGCATATACTCACTATTTATAATTTTTACTTTTTTATATATTCTTTCAACTGCTGTTTTTATTTCTTCATCTGTTGATTCTTGATAATATTTAGATTTTCTAACTGCTTTTTCTATATCTTTTTCTGTTGTATTAACTTTTCCTCTAAATAAATCTAAGAACTTATTATCTTGTTCTGTTAATTCCATAGCCTTTTTTTCATCTTTTGCAGAAAGACCGTCCTATTATGTCATAATCTGTTGTAGGTTCTGTGTATACGTAGTTAATAGCTATTGTATGTAATTGTGAGAATATCAAAATGGATGCTACAAAAGTAACAAGAGCTAATGATATTCTATTTATATATAGCCACTCCATTTTTAATGGTGATGCTGCGTCTTTAAGCATTTGTGCTGTTTTTCTATATTCTTTTGTTCCTTGTTTTGGTATAAATAAGTCAACAACTTTTTTAACTGGTTTTTTCTTATATATTTTTTGTTGCCATGGATTTTCTGTATTTTGATTAATACCAGTTGATCCATTGTCTTTTAATTTTCTTACCAAAATATATGATAAAAATGTTAAAATTAATATTAATATTTGCACTACCATTCCAGATTTTCCATAGTACCAGCTAGCAGTAAATGAAAAGTTTGATACTGCCCAGCTTTTTAATGGTTCTAATAGTAATACTGGAGCTATAGAAATAACTGATAAACTTTGAAATACATAATTCAATTTATCTCTTTTTAATATTTCTAGTTGCATTTCTTGTGTTATATTGTTTACATTTTTCAAATATAAAGATGCCCCATCTACTTTTCTGTCACCAAATTCCTTTGTTAAGTATGACACCCCTGCAAATTCTTTTAAGAAACTATTTGGTGCTATATCATAATATTTTTCTAACTCTGTTTCAGGATCATCTGATATAAGAACCTCATATATCTTTTCTCCTTGAGCAGATATATTTTTTTCATCATCTTGTGAAACTTGATATATAGCTTCTTCTACCATGTTAAATTCATGGTAAGCATGTCTTATTTCTGAGAAAAAGTCTATTTGCTCTTTTAATAAATTGTTATCTATTTTATCAACAGATCCATCTATCAATGTATCTATCATAAACAATTCAAATATTAGTAATATGAACATTAATAAATAATTTGTTCTTGTTATTACTATTGTTAAGACCATAATAGGTACTATAACTGCAATTGCTTTTGTAAGTATTTTAGCCGTGTCACGTCTGGTTGCAAATTCGTCATCTATATTAATAATTTCTAATCTTCTTCTTAATTTTAAAACATATCTTTTTATAAAAGGTATTTTTATATATGTAATGTATAATTTTTGAAATAGTATCTCTGATGAAAATTTACTCGCTTTAGTTCCTTGTTGTAGTGCTTGTATTCTTTTGTATTCTGATTTTTGCATTTTTTTAGATAGTACAACATATAAAATTACTATTAATACAAAAGCTGCTGCAGCACCGCCCATTACATATAGTATTAAATTATTACTCAATTGTTATAGCACCTCCTTTGCCTAATTTAACAAGTGTTTATTTATATATTTTCTGTTGTATTTGCAGGTCTTCCTCTTCTGCTTTTTGTTTGTGTTGTTGCATTTACTTGTACAGTATCTTGTTTATTTCCCCAATGTCTTTCAACAAATTTATCAAATGCCTCTAAGTCTGTTTCATCCATATTAATTCTCATTTCTTTTAAGTTGCTGTCTGTAATTGGATTTGTTATTATATATTCTCCATCTACATATTCTAATATGTTTCTATGTCTATATAACTGTCTATCTGTTATTTTTGTAAAGTAATGTGTTGCATTGTCGAAAAACTTATCGAATTTTCCTTCTAAAGTTTTTTCATTTCTATGATCAAATGTATATTCATTTTTTTCTACAACTGGTATACATTCTGTTATTCTTTCTACATATCTTTTTCCTCTAAAGTCTTTTGTTAAATGAATATCAAAGTTTAGTACTTGTACAACTTGTTCTTCTGCAGTTTTTTCGTTTTTAAATACTCCGTGTTCTTAACATAGAGTTACGAAGTGCTGTTACTAAGTTTGGAAATGTTTTAGCATGGTGTGTAAACAATGTAAACTTTGATGCAACCTGTGCTGCTTGTATCATCCAAGATGCTACGGGGTCTGTTGCAACCTCACCTATGATGTTAACAGATCCATCTGTTTTCTTTTGAACGTCCAAACCTTCTTGTCCAGAAATAGTATCTGTTTCACGGAATGTTAAGATGTTTCTTGTTGGATATATTCTTCTTAAGTGAAGCTCGAATGCTGTTTCCTGAACACGTATATTCATTGTTTCATATATATTTTCTATCATTCCCATTAGCATTGTTGTTTTACCACAACCTTGCTCACCTGTAATTGATATAATTCTTGCACCTTTTACTAGGTATTTTAATAATTCAATTGATTCATCACTTCCTGGTTCACCTTTAAACCATTGTTCAAGTGTTGAACGTTTAACGTCAAATTTTCTTACGAAAAATGCCCATGTTTCAGAGAAACTTGGTCTTACAACAACGACACGAGATCCGTCTTTCATTTCGTTAATTTTATAACCATTTGTGTCTGATAATTGTCCTGGGTTGTTGTATTTATAAATATTTTGACATACTCTTTTTAGTTCAGCTTCTGTACCAAATGATAAGAAAGCTAATCTTATAGATTTACCTTGGAAGAATATCCATATACTGTCACAAGCTCTTGGAACTTTATGTTCTGAGACTTGAGCTAGGTAATCTCCATCTGTTTGAGCCACTTGGCTTAAAAAACTTTCTGGAAGTCCTGATACACCACCAGAAACCCCATCTATATTCATATCTCTTACTTCGTCAATTGAGCTGTATCCTTTATAATGTTGATATATTCTTTGTACTACAACATTTAGTTTATCTTGGAAAGATAAAACAATATTTTCTTTTTCATAAATTTCTTCTATTTCAGCTTCTGTTATAACATATGATGGTTTTGTTTCTCCTTCAATATATTTTAACTCTGCTAAATGATATTTTTTTATAAGTTCTGTCAATGCTTCATATCCGAACTCAATTTTATATGCATATATTAGAATATCAAATTTATCTTGAGCAGTTAATAAAGATGGTATATCAAATGGAATTGCCTTTGATATATTTGTTTCAGTAACTCCATATTCTTTTTCCAATAAATCAAATATCAATTCTTTTACATATTTTTTGTCATTAACATCGCCATATGTACAACCTTTTAAGGCTTTTTTCAATTCATATTTCTTTTGTTTTCTTCTTTTTAATTCTTCTTCTGATAACCCTATGTCATATAAATTGACTTTTGTTATTTCATTTAATCTATTTTTAACAAATTCGGTCATTTTTTCTAATGTATATGTTTTGTCATCTACATTTACTTGAACTTCTACTTCTGCTGTCTTTTTCTTTTTTATTACATAATAAATTAAATATGCTGCAATTCCTAACACAAGTAGTATCAAAATGATATTTGTTATTGACATTTAGTTGTACCTCCTTACATTCTCATTTGCAAATCTTGTAATCTATAAATTATGTTTTCTATTGCTCTATTAACTTCTGCTAAAAAGAATCCATTTCTATCGTCTTCTTCTGTTTTTCTAAGTCTTAAAAATAAGTCTGGAACATTTGATTCTTCGCATGCTTCAAAATATAATGTGTTATATGGTATTGTAGAAACTTTATTTTTTTCTCCCATATATCTTGTTATATTTTTGACTGTGTACTTAGAAAATTTATCATATCTATTAAATAACAGTAGTGTCTTCTTTGAGTTTAAAACTGGAATTTTTTCTCTTGTTTCCATGAATTTATTTATAGAAGATAATCTTTGGCTTAAATTAGCAACTATTAAATCAGATTCATCTAAGATTTTATTTTTAATATCTTCTCCTAATTCATTATTTAGATCTACTAATACAATATCATAATATCTATTAGCTGCACTTATAACATTAGGATAATTTTCTTTTAGTTCATCATATCTTTCTTTTTCTCCAGTGAATCCTGGTAATATTTCTAATGTATTTTTAAATACTATTTTCGTATAGTTAGTAATATTTTCTGGCATTATTTTATTACTTTTAATTATTGTAGAAAGACCTTCCATACCATTAGCCATAACAGTACTAGTATTAGGTCCGAATAACCCAAAATTCTTTTTCTTAGCTTTTTCTTCCCAATAGCATCTTTCCAATGTTTTATCATTTAAAGATGTTGAAATTAGTAGAACTTTGTAATTATGTTGTATTGCCATATATGTTGCAATAGCCACAATTGAAGCTGTCTTTCCTGTTTGTTCTTTTTCATTGTTCCAAAATGTTACAATTGACATTTCTATACTCCTTTTTCAATATTTTTCATAGCTTTTCTTACTTGCATGCCATTAGAATCTCCTAGTATTTCTTCTGCTAGATATTCTAATCCATCTTTATATTGAACACTTAGTTTTTTAAATTTTATTTTAGCTACTCTTTGATTTTCGTAAATCGCACTTAAGTCCCCATTTTCTATAGGAAAATATACTCTTTGTTCTTCCCAAATTATTTTGTATCCTAAAGAAAGAAAATTTAAATAATCATCTTCTTCTTTTAACATTTCTTTTGAAAAATATACTTTTGTTAAGGTAAGAGGTGTTTGCAATCCTGCTAATGCTTCTAAACCTTTTTTTAGCGAATATCCTCCAAAAGATGTTACAAAATAATTTTTATCAGCATTTTGTAATTCAAAGCTATTTATTCCTTTTAGATTGTCTGTGTCAATTAATACTATGTCATATTCCATTTCCTCGTTGTCAGATGTACCTAAATATCGTTTTATTTCTTCCATATCAGTAAATCCTACAGCAACGTCAACTTCTTCAAATTCTGTTATATATGTTTTTGTAGGATTTATAACAGGCACTACATACCTAGCTTTTCCTATTATTGTAGAGTCAACAACTAACGTTTTTTTCCCTAAAGTTGATAATATTTTTGCAACATATATAATTAAATCTGTTTTATCGTAAGCCCCTATAAATCCTATCTTTTTCATTCTTTTCTCCTTTATACCTTTACTATTGTACAGTTGTTCCTGACAATGAGTCTAAATATTCTTTTCTTGAGTTTTTAGAGTTTGTAACACTTTCTGTCATTCCTGATTCTATATTGCTTTGTCCATTTTCTTGGCTATTTATAACATTGTTTATGTAGTCATTTCTTAAAGTTGATCCGTTTGCATCTCTATATCTTGATTGTATTTCATTCATAGCTTTTTCTAAAATATTTGGATCACTTTGTAACAAGTCTATTGTGCTCTTATTTGCTGGATATGTTGGTGTTGCAGCATTTTGCATTCCTGCTTCTGTATATTTTGTAGCATAGATTTTTGAACCTTTAATTTGGTATGCATCAATAATTGCACAACTCATATGTAATATTTCATCTTCTGATAAGTTAACCCATATTGTATCTGAAGAATCAACTCCTCCAATATTTGGCACTTCTACTTCTTTTTTAGATACAATTATATAATCTTGTCCTGATGGCAACATGATTCTAATGTCTATATAGTCTCCTGTTGCTAAATCCATTGGTAACACAATCATATTATATTCTTGTTTTCTTACATCATCTTGAACAGTATTGTCACCTTTGCTAATTAATTCTGTTGTAATTAATGTATTTTTCTTCATTGTAACTTTTGCAATTAGTGGTACACTGTTTAATTCTACATATTGTTTACCATCATTGTTTTCGTAATAATAATTGTCAGTTTCATCTTCTTTTTTTACTTCTTGTTCTTTTCCATCTATTTTTATATATAATTTTGCTTCATTATTTTTATCATATTTAGTATAGATATCATTTCCTTCTTTGTCTTGTAATGCATAATTATCGATTATACTTAAATCACTTGTAGCATTACTTGGTACTAAATTTTTATTCACAGTTTGTAGTTCTAACATATCTGTAGTTATAACTTGACCAGAACTAACATCTTGTTTTAAAACATATGCTTTTACGCTTGCTTTTAATTCTTCTTGTTCTTTTTTATTTTTATTCATTAATTGCATAAATAGTAGTGCTATTATTGCACCTGAAATTACTAACATTAATAACATTCCTAATAAAAATGAATTTCTCGCTTTTCTTTGCATTGGATTTGTTGCCATGACAAATTCCTCCCTTAATATTTATTTTTATATATTTTTTTACAAAATATCTATCTATTCTATTTTAACTCAACTGATATTCAAAATCAATAAAACTACCGCTTGTAATCTTAAAATAATATTTCTGTAATATTGTTGTAATATTTTTGTAACATTACAACAATTAGTTAGAAATTCCATTTGATATATAAAAAAATTATAAAACTGTTAATATCTTCTATTGATTACTTTTAATATGTTTTTAACAATTTTATAATTTTTATTTTGTTTATTAACTAATATAATCAGTTGGTCTTTTAGTTAGCTAAAATTAGCAAAATTTTTTCAGAGCTTTTGCAACTCCATCTTCATTATTAGAATCAGTTATATAATCTGCAATATCAGTAACTACTGGCGTGCTTCCTTGCATCACTATTCCCATGCCTGCATTTTCTATCATTTTTTTATCATTTATATTGTCTCCTATTGCAATAACTTCGTCTTTAGATATGTTTATTTCATTTATTAAATATTCCAACGCATACCATTTGTCTACGTTTTTTCTAGAAATTTCTGTATAATAATATTCTATTGGTATATCTTGCGTTCCTTGTTTTATTATTTTTCTAGACATGTGCGAAACATCTAATACATCTATGTTTTCAATTTTTTTCAATTTTCTAATTACAGAATTAAATATACTTTTATTATCATCACATACTGTAATTTTCAAAAATTTTTCTTCCTCGTTATTTTTTATATATTCATACATATCACTAATTATATTTATGTTTGTTTTTTTATTTTCTTCTTTTTTTAAATTTTCTTTATGATAATAAAGTACATTGTATTTTAAACTAGTGGCAAGTATTGTTTTATCTGTATACACATTATAAGATATACTATTTTCTTCACACAATTTAATGATTTCTAGTATTTTTTGTTTTGACATATACTTTTCATATATAACTTGATCTTTCTCTATGTCATAAACCATTGCACCATTTCCAGCAATAAAGTATTTATTGCTTCCAATTTCTTTAGCAATTGTTTGTATTGAATCTATTGGTCTTCCAGAAGCTATTATTACATCTGTTCCTTTTTCTATTGTTTCTTTTATTACTTTTTTTGTATATTCTGTTACAATGCCATAACTGTTTAGCATTGTTCCATCTAAATCTATTGCAACTAATTTATACACTTTTTTTCTCCTCTTCTTTTTTATTGTTTTATTATATCAGAAATGTTTTGTTAATAAAATATTTTTTGAAAAAATTTCCTGTTTATTTTTTATCATTTTTGCGAATGATAGTATTAGAAAAAGCAAAAAAGTTTTTTCTTATATGTAATATTACAGGAGGTGAAAAAACATGGCAAACTCAAGTAACAAAAAATTAGTTCCAGAAGCTATGACTGCTTTAGATAAATTCAAATATGAAGTAGCTAGTGAAGTTGGAGTTAACTTAAAAGACGGATATAATGGTGATTTAACATCTAAAGATGCTGGTAAAATCGGTGGACAAATGGTTAAAAAAATGATAGAACAAGCTGAAAGAAATATGAAATAATCTAATTACTAGATAATTTTGTAGATAGTTTTGCAGGAAGTTAAATTTTGTTTTTGTTTATTCTTTATAGAATACATAAAGGCAGGATTTGATTTCCTGCCTTTTATTTGTTTTTTATTTTTAAATTTATGCTTCTGGTTCTACTAAACCATAATTTTTACCGTCTTTTAATTTATGTACAACATTAACTTTTCCTGTATCAACATTAATAAATACTAAGAAATTATCTGTTGGTCTTCCTTTTAATTCTAAAACTGCATCTTCTGGAGTTATTGGTTTAATTTCATAATAAGATGTTTTTACAATTTCATCTTTTATTTCTGCTATTGTATCTTTTTCTACCTCCATAGTTTTTAATGATGCGTCTTTCATCATTTTTTCTTTTTTTGTTTTTGTTTTTCTAATTTGACCTTCTAATATATCGATATCTTTATCTATAGAAGCATACATATCTTTGTTTTCTGTTACCGCTCTGTATTTTTCACCATTTGCAAGAACATATATTTCTGCTATTTGTGCATTTTTTTCAGTTTTTAAAGTAACCTCTGCTTCTGCTTCCTCGAAATATTTATCAATTCTGTCTAATTTTTTTTCAACATATTCATTAATTGCTTCTGTTATCTTTAGTTCCTTTCCTGTTATTTTTATTTTCATAAAAATCTCTCCCTTCTTCTCTTTGCTATTTTTATTGTATATATTTTTTATTATATATGTTTCTTTATTTTTTTGCAAGTCTTTTTTATTACAAGAATAATCTATGTTTTTATTTTTTATTATCTGGACATATTTAAATATAAATAATAATAAAAAAAGATCAAGGGGCGCGTCCCCTTAATCGAGTTTGTTATCAAAATATATTTTTGTGATTAGTTTGAATTCTTCTAATGATTCGTCTTTTATGTTGAATGAATATAGTTTTTTAGGTGGTGCTACGATTGTGTATTTTATAGCACTTTTTGTGCTTTCGCTTATTTGTATACATGATGTGTCTTGTTTACCGCATATGCCACATTTGAATCCGTTGTCTTTTATGCTGAAGTATTGTATGTCTTGCTTGTTTTTACAGTTTGTACATTCTTGTACATTTGGTGTAAATCCTAATATGCATAGTAGTCTTAGTTTAAAGATGCTTAGTATTAGGTCTAGATTCTTGTCTGTTTCAGATATGACATAAAGTGTGTTTAATAATAGTTGTAGTATTCTGTATGCATTTTGATTTTCTTGTGTTACTTCTTTTACTATTTTGCTAATGTTTACTGCACATTCCAGTTTGTCTAAGTCTGTTCTTATGTTATAAAATACTTCTATTGGTTCTACTGAATTTATATGATATGTATTTGAACCTTTGTACATTAAGTACTCGCCAAAACAAAACATCTGTGTACCAGCTAAAAGAGCACTTTTAGGTCTTCTGGCTCCTTTAGCTACACAAGATATTTTTCCGCATTCCTGGTGTTAGCATTGTAAGCATTTTATCAAAATCTCCTAAGTTGTTTTCTGATAATATAATTCCATTTACTTTTACGTTTGACATTTTGTTTTAATCCACCTTTTGGTTTATATTTAATATTTCCTCATTATTTTCTAAATTTATATTATTTGTTTTTTGTATTTCTTTTATATTGTTTTCTGCATTTTCTATTTGTTTTAGTTCTAAAAACGTATTAATATCACCTGTATTTTTAAAGGCATCCCACGCTATTTTCTTTATCATAAGCTCACTTCCTTTTTTAAAGTTTTACCTTTAATTTTATCTTTTGCAATTTTATACAATTTATACAATTTTATAATAAATATTATTGCAATTTGAATTTCTTTACTATACTGTCATTTTCTTGCCAATCTTCTTTTACTTTTACCCAAGTTTTTAAGTTGATTTTCACTCCAAAGTTTTGTTCCATATCAATTCTTGCTGCTCTTCCTATTCTTTTTAGCATTTCTCCATTTTTTCCAATTATTATTCCTTTGTGAGAGTTTCTTAAACAGTATATTGTTGCTTCAATATCATAGATATCTTCACCTGTTTTGTTTTTTCTTTGTTTCATTTTTTCTACTTCTACATATATACCATGTGGTACTTCGTCTTGTAGTAGTTTTAAGGCTTTTTCTCTTATTGTTTCTTCTGCTAATTGTCTTAATGTTTGATCTGTATATTCCTCTATATCATAATATGCAGGACCTGGTTTTAGGTTCTTTTCTATTTCATCTAATATTATATTTTTATATTTTATATTTGTAGCAGATATAGGTATTACAGCTTCAAAATCATATTCTTTGCTATATATATCAATTAATTTTAAAAGTTTTTCTCTTTTTATTAAGTCTATTTTATTAATTATTAATATTGTTTTTCTTTTAGCTTCTTTTATTTTATCTAGTATTATTCTGTCTCCTCTTCCTATATCTTCACTTGTTGCTTCAATAAGAAATAATACTATATCTGTATCAGCTATGCTAGTAAATGATGTTTCTACCATTGTTTCATTTAATTTTGTTTTTGGTTTATGTATTCCTGGTGTGTCTATAAATATTATTTGTGAATTTGGTCTGTTTACTATTCCTCTTATTGCAGTTCTTGTTGTTTGCACTTTATTTGCTATTGCTGCTACTTTTTCTCCTACTAATAAATTTAATAATGTTGATTTTCCTACATTTGTTCTACCTATTAATGTTACAAATCCTGATTTGAATTCTGCCATATTATAAGCTCCTTTTTTTATTTTATATTATTATACACTATTTTCTTGCTAAATTTGTAGAATTTTTAAATTTTTTTATAATTTTTTTATTTTATTTAAATTGTTAAAAAATGTTTATATATATTTAAAACCAAAAAATAAATGTAAACACCTTTTAATGTTTACATTTATTTTTATTTATAACAAATTAATTTTTTTATAAAATATAATTCACTAATCTACATTTATTATGTTTCAACAGTTATGCATATGCATGGCGTTTTTTGAAACTTATTAAATTGTTGATTTCATTTTCTGTGTTTTTAGCTTTTTTAGTCTTCTTAGCTCTTTCTTGTTCAAGCTCTCTTTTTTGTTTTTCTGCAACTGATTGACATATTGCTTTTTGGTATATGAAATGTGTATCTTGTGCTATTTTACTCCAGTTATATTCATTTCTAACTTTATTTTTTGCTCTTTTTGTTATATCTGCACATAATTTATGATCATATAATAATTCTAATATTGAATCAGCTATTGAATTAGGATTTCCACAATATGATTTCATTCCATTAACTTTGTGTTGTACAATTTCATCTAGTCCACCAATATCTGATACAACCACTGGATTTTCAGATAGCATAGCTTCTAAAGCAACTATTCCAAATGGTTCATATGTGCTTGGGAATACTGCTATATCTGCTGCTTTATACATTTTTTGAACATCTTTTCCACTCATATATCCTGCAAAGTATACTTTGTTTTCAATTCCCATAGCTTTTACTTGTTCCCTTAGTTCGTCTATCATTCCACCTTTTCCGCATATTACAAGTTTACTATCTCTGTAACCTTCCAATATTTTTGGCATTGCAGAAATTAAATGTTGTATTCCTTTTTCGTATACTAATCTTCCCATGAATAATATTATTTTTTCGTTATCCATTGCATATTTTCTTCTGAAGTTGTAGTCTCTTTCTATTCCATTAAACAAACTTAAATTTACACCATTTGGTACTACGTTTATTTTTTCATATGGTAATCCAAATAATCTTTGTAATTCATTTTTCATGTAATTACTATTTACTATTACTTCTGTAGATTCATATGTTAGCATCCATTCTGTATCATTTATGTATCTTTGTTGTTCATCATGAATTCCACTATTTCTTCCAGCTTCTGTTGCATGTATTGTTGAAACTATTGGTATATTGTATGAGTTTTTTAGTGTTTTTGCTGCATATGCAACTAACCAATCATGTGCATGTATTACATCAAAATTTCCTTCTTTTAACATTATTTCATTAGCTTTTGCTATCATGTTAAAGTTTAATTGCATAATCCAATCAATGAAATTATTAGGATTTATATTGTAGTTATCTACTCTATATACTTTTATTCCTTTATCATCTTCAAAATATGGAGCATCACCTTCTCTATATGTAACGACTGTTACTTCATGTCCATCTTTTAATAATGTTTTTGATAAGTCATGTACTACTCTTGCAATTCCACCTACTACCCTTGGTGGGTATTCCCATGTTAACATCAATATCTTCATTGATACGCTCCCTTTCTTTTTTACATTTTCTTTTGTTTTTTCGACTTTTTTCTATCATCTTTTATTTTATACATTTTTTTTCGAAATGTAAATATATTTTCATATATTTTTTTAAATATTTTTCCTATTATAAATATATTTAATAAACGCATAAAAAAATGCATAAAAAAACACAGATATTTTCTAATATCTGTGTTTTTTTATTATTGTTCTTCTTCATTACTTTGACCGTCTTCGCTGTATTCTTCTCCTGAATCATTTCCATTATTTTCTTCACTGTTGTCTTGATTTTCATCACTTTGTTGTTCAGTTAAATTTTCTTCTCCGCTTCCTGTATCATTTTCGGTATTACTTTCTTGTGAATTATCACTATTTGAATTGGTATTAGAACTAGAATTATTATCACTATTGTCTGTGTTATTTGTTGTTTTTATTCCACTATTTTCTAGGTATTCAATAGCATCTATTTTTCCATTATTTACTGCAATATAGTAATGTGTTTGATCTCCTTCTATTGTCATATAAATATCATCAGCTACTGTTGGGAATAACTCTTGTCCTGATGAATTAATCAAAGTGTATTTATTGTCTTTACATGCAACTATAACATTATAATCTGGTATAACAAGTAAATTCAATGCATTTTTATTATTTGATGCTATATATCCTAAACTGTCATATTTGAATTCTACTAATTGTGTTCCGTTTTTATTAAATAATCCCCAATATCCATCTTTCTTGATTGGTATTAGATTATCAACTAATAAATAATTGTTTTTTATGTTGTTTTCTGCAAATCTAGTAGAGTCTATTCCTATATTTTCATTTTCAATATAAACTTTTATATTTCCTTGAAAATCTATTACTCCATACTTGTTATCTTTTTTTACTAAATATAGTCCAGCGTCACTATCCATTAATTTTATATCATCATATATAATTTGAACTTTGTTTTCTTTATTTTTAGATATTATTCCTACTTTGTTGTTTGCTTTTACTAAAAAGTCTCCTGTATCAGAAAGATATGTTATTTCATCATATTTGTCTTCTAACACAACATTTCCATCTAAGTCTAATACTCCGACTTTTGAATTTTCATTTTCTACTACTAATATTCCATTTAAAATTGCTTTTTGATTTGTAAAATTGTCACTAATTTTTGCATATCCATAGTCAAGTACCTTGTTACTATATACTTCTATTAAATATGGAGTTGTTTCTATGTATATAGTATTTTTTGCTTTATCATATTCAAAACTGATGTTAAATATTTTTTCAGCAGTTTCTGCTTCTGCACATAAAATTCCTTGTTTTGATTTTATTTGTTCTTTTGAATATACATATTGATAATCTGATGAGTTTTTTGTTAAGTCCAATTTATATATTTTATTAGATCCTAAAGATACATTTGCTACTTCACTATCAGATTGGACATAACATTTGTTTTTGCTTTCTGATTTATTTGTATATTCACCATTATAGCTCTGATATCCAAAATACTCTGCTGTTTCTTTTATTGGGAAATATACTGTCCCATCATCTTCAAATATTAATGAATTTTTTATATTATTATTTAGTTGCCCATCCATATATACTTTTAGTTGTGAACTTTTTATATATGATAAGTAGACTATAATTCCTATAATTATAAATATTATCAATATAATACTTATTAAAATAATAGTTTTTATATTTTTACCATTTTTTTGTTCTCCACTATTATTTCGAAAGCTTTCTTCTATTATATTCATTTGTATCCTCCTTGCAAATACTGCATATATATTTAATAACCATATTTTTTATAAAATTCTTCTTTAAATGTTCCTAAATTGTCGTTTTCTATTTCTATTTTAACTTTTTCCATTAAATTAGTCAAGAATCTTAAGTTATGAATTGATAATAATCTTACACCTAAAATTTCATTTGCTTTTATTAAATGTCTAATATATGCTCTTGTATAATTTTTACATGTATAACAATCACATTCTTCGTCTAATGGTCTCCAATCTCTTTCATAAGTCGCATTTCTAACTACTACTTTTCCATTCCAAGTCATTGCAGTACCATTTCTTGCAATTCTTGTAGGAAGCACACAGTCACACATATCAATTCCTGCCATTGCAGCTTCTATTAAATAATCCGGTGTTCCTACTCCCATTAAATATCTTGGTTTATCTTTTGGCATTAGTGGTGCTGTATATCTTAATATATCTATAAATTCTTCCTTTGGTTCTCCTACACTAATTCCACCTATTGCATATCCTGGTAAATCAAGTGCAATTAGATCTTTTGCACTTTGTTCCCTTAAGTCTTTGTAAAATCCTCCTTGAATTATTCCAAATAATGCTTGTTTGTCCACTGTGGTATGAGCTTCTTTACAACGTTTAGCCCATCTTGTTGTTCTTTCCATTGATTGTTTTGTATATTCATAAGTTGATGGATATGGGCAACATTCATCAAAAGCCATCATTATATCTGATCCTAAATCTTCTTCTATTCCCATAACTGATTCTGGAGAAAAGAAATGTTTACTTCCATCCAAATGTGACTTAAATTCAACACCTTCTTCGTGGATTGTTCTTAAATCTCCTAAACTAAAAACTTGAAATCCTCCACTATCCGTCAAAATAGGTCTGTCCCAATTCATAAATTTATGAAGTCCACCGGCTTCTTTTACAATTTTACTTCCTGGCCTTAAATATAAATGATATGTATTTGACAATATTATTTGTGCTTTTACTTCTTCTTTTAATTCTTCTGGTGTCATAGATTTTACTGTTGCTTGTGTTCCTACTGGCATAAATACCGGTGTTTGTATGTCACCATGAGGTGTATGAATTACTCCTCTTCTTGCTCCTGTTTGTTTACATTCATGTAATAGTTCATATGTTACTGCTGGCATTATAGTACCTACCTTTCAACTTATTTTTTTGTTATAAACATTGCATCTCCAAAACTAAAGAATCTATATTTTTCTTTTACTGCTTCTTCGTATGCTTTCATCACATATTCTTTTCCTGCTAATGCTGATACTAACATTAACAATGTAGATTGAGGTAAATGAAAATTTGTTATTAGTCCATCTATACATTTAAATTTATATCCTGGATAAATAAATATTTGTGTATCTCCTTCTTGTGGTTCAACCATTCCTGTTTTTTCGTCACTAATTGTTTCTAATACTCTGCATGAGGTTGTACCTACTGCAATTACTCTTCTTCCTTCTTGTTTTGCTTTATTTATTTTATCACAGTCTTCTTGTTTTATATAAAAATGTTCTGAATGCATTTCATGTGCTTCTACTGTTTCTTCTTTTACTGGTCTAAATGTTCCTATTCCAACATGTAGTGTTACATTTGCTATTTCAATTCCTTTTTCTTTAATTTTTTCTAATAAATCTGGAGTAAAATGTAGACCAGCTGTTGGAGCAGCTGCTGAACCTTCATATTTTGCATATACTGTTTGATATCTATCTTTTTGTTGTAATTCTTCATGAATATATGGTGGTAATGGCATCATTCCTATTTTATCTAGTATTTCATTAAAAATTCCATTATAATTAAATTTTACTTTTCTTGTTCCTCCAGGCATAATATCTAATATTTCTGCTTCTAAAATTCCATCTCCAAAAATGACTTTTGTTCCTATATGTAATTTATTCCCTGGTCTTACTATACTTTCCCAAATATCTCCTTCGATATTTTTTAATAGTAAAAATTCTACTTTTGCACCAGTTTCTTTTTTTCCATATATTCTCGCTGGTATTACTTTTGTATTATTTCTTACCAATACATCTCCTGGTTTCAAATAATCCAAAATGTCTTTAAATATCTTATGTTCTATAGTTTGTTCTTTGGTGTTCAATACCATTAATCTTGATTCATCTCTTTTTTCTAGAGGTGTCTGTGCAATTAATTCTTCTGGTAATTCATAATTAAATTCTGATACTTTCATCGATTATTATTCTCCTTGTACTATATATTTAATTTTTTTGGCTGCATTGTTAAACATTTCTTTTATTTCTTCAATTATATTTTGAGGTTGCTTGAATTCATCTATTGAGTATGAATAAGTAAAGCTACTATTTTTTGCTGGTTTTAATGTATATACCTCTTGTGGTAATCCAATATTACCTGATTCTGTTCTTATGTTTCCATTCATATAGTCCGTATACCATCTTTTTTGTCCTATTATATTTTCACTTTTATATCCATATTTTTTATAATCATGTAACTCTGGTATTTCATATCCATGTTCTTTTGATATTCTTTCTAATGAGTGTAAAAATTCGTGTAATAAAACTTCTTCTGGGAATGTATTTACTCTTGTATTATATTTATATATATAACTTTTTGAACTATTTGGTAATCTTATGTTAGAAAATCCTATTCCATAATAATCCATTGAACCGAAGTCCAATCCAATCATTTACTTTAATATCATTTTCATGTTCTTCATCTCCGAAGTCTTACCACAACAAATATGTGATCAAAATCATTTGCTTCAACAATTTCTTTTATTTGATCTTCAACGTCTTCTGGAGCAACATAATAACCAAATTCTTCATCATAAGATAATTTTGTAATCGGATTACTTGTTTTGTATATATTACATGTTGCTTTCATTTTTCCTTGTGATAATTCTCCACATGATTTTTGAAATCTGTCAATTGTATTTGTTATATCTTGCATATCTGTACCGTGTTACATTTAGTTTTATTTCTTTATCTCCAATTGTTACATCTGTTGTTTCAAATATAAAGCAAGCAAATTTCCATTCATTATTAGAAGTGCTTATTCCTTGTTCAAGCGTAAAATCTGAAAACCACGCTTCTCCTTTTGCTTCTCCTAAATATCCACCTAATCTAAACCCTATATTTATAGTATCTCTATCTTTAGAATCAAATATTAATTCAATCTTTTGCCAATCCTGTGTTCCAGAAACAGCTATACTTCTTTCAGTTGTTCCTTCAATTGATATTTGTGCTCCAACACCTGACTTTTCCTCTTGAGCCTCTACATCTTTAGTCTTCACCATACAAGTCACTTTATATGGTTGATTCTTCTCAACCTTTACTTGTTTATAAAACATAGCATCATTATATTTATCAGACACTACTTTATAACTTGACTTTTCTGAATACTTCACATCTTGATCTCTAACAAAAGTTGATGCATATGGATTAGTCTCACTTCTTACAAAGTCATTAAAATTATTCCTTTGGTAATATTGATATGCAATATATAGTGCAACTATCAATACAATTAAAATTATAAAATCTATTACCTTATTCATTTTACTTTTAGAATTCTCCATTTAACTAGCACCTTTCTTTTGAAAAAATCAGCCTGCATCTATCAAAAACAACATCATTAAAATCACATCAAATTTATCCAACATCTATTATATAAAATTTTTCATATAATTTCAACTAATAAAACCAAAAACAACACATACGATCAAGGGGACGCGCCCCTTGATCGCCCATTAACCATCTTACACATACTAATTTAATAAAATTAGTAATTTTTATAATTTATAATTTTAAAATTCTAACACAAAAACTAATATAAAAAATTGCCAAAAAGGCCCGGCCCTTTTGACAAATTTTTATATTTTAGTTTTAGAAGTCTAATAGATCAGAGTAACTTGAAGAATATGATGATGAAGATGATGATGAGAATATTTTTAGTAGTTTTGTTACTGATGATAGGTCTTTGAATGATATGTCATATATTACCATTAGTAATACTATTCCTATTATTATTGCTGCTATTATTACTCCTGTAGTTATTAATACTAGTTTGTCTATATCTACCATGTTTAGTGATTCTTTGAATGTGTATATTAAGCTTAGTATTGCATATATGTATATCATAGCTGTTATGATAATTCCTAGTGGTGCATATATTAAAGAAATTATTAAATTTATTGTCATTCCTATAGTTAATAATATAAATGTATTATTTGTCATTGATAGTGTTTCTGAATATTTTTTCTCGTTTTTTAATAGTTTTGCAATTATGTATAATATAAGTGCGATTACTGCTATTACTATAGCATATATTAGAATTTGTTTGAAAAATGCACTAAATAGTTTGGCATTTTCGATCTTTTCCCATCTTTCTTCCCAAATTTCTGAACTGCTAAGTTTGTTTCCTAATAATGTTTCTGTTTTTACACTTTTTATCAAAGTTATTACTGTATTAATTATTGAAATTACTGCCAATACTACAGCTAGTATTGCCCCTTTTATTACTCCTTTTTTTAGTTCTTCTTTTCTTGATTTTTCAAGCATTGTTGTTACTGGTGTTTTTATCATTTCTATTATATTTTGTAACATTTTTTATTCCCCCTTTTTTATTTACATTTGATTTCCACATTCCGGACAGAATTTAGCACCTTTTTCTACCTTTTTTCCGCAATTTGAACAAAATACTTGTTCAACTCTTTTAGTACCACACTCTGGACAGAAATTTCCATTTACTTGTTTTTTACAGTTTGGACATTCCCAACTACCCTCTTGTACATTATTATTTTGTACTGGCTCATTTTGTACCGGAGTCTCTTGTACTGGTACACTTTGTTGAGGTACACTGTTATTGTTTTGCCATGGTCCAGTTGCTGCTCCGCCCATCATTCCTCCTGATGCCATATTCATCATACCAATACCCATAAATCCATTTGCAGCACCATTTGCATTATTCGCAGCATCTTGAACAGCATTTGCATATGCTCCTACAAGTCTTCCTTGTTGCATACTTGCATTTGAACTTAATTCATAATCATCTATTTTCTTTTCTGATTCTTCATCTAAAGTAACAGATTCTACAACAAATCCTACTAAAGATATTCCTCTTCTTCTAATTGGTTCATCAAATACACTTTCATCCATTATTTGTTTAATTTCATCTGTTTGACTTGGTAATTCAAGAACTGGTATTTGGTGTTCAGCATTTCCTAATTCATTTAATACATTTTGGAATGAAGAAATAACTTCACTTCTTACTTGCTCTATTAATTCTTCTTTTCTATAAATATCTTTTGTACCTGCAATTTCATTCATTAATAATGCTGGATTGTATATTTTAAATGTATATTTTCCGAAACATTTTACTTCTACTCTTAAAGGTAACATCTTACCAGTCATTTGATTTGGTATTGGATGAGAATAATCTTGATATGGTACTGGTGATGGTGTTCCAAATTTATTATTTATGATTTCTTTTGTATTAAAGAAGTATACAGCTTGTTGTTTTGCTGACGCTCCATTATATGTGAATCTTTGCCACATTTCTTTAAATACCTCTCCAAATTGTCCTGCAAAAAAAGATGGTGATGAAGATTCATCAAATACATATACTCCTTCTTCTGCTGTTGCATCAATAACTTTACCATTATCATATATAATAGCACATTGTCCTGGTCCTACTACTATTGTACTTTTGTTAGTTATAACACCTGTTGGTGTAGTCTTCCTTATCATTAAAATATCATTTCCCATGTCTTCACATCTTATTGCTTCTTTCCATTGATCTTCAAGTGTTCCTCCTATAGCTCCTACAGCTGCTTTAATTAATCCCATTTTTAAATCCCTCCATTTTAATTATAATCTTCTTTATATGATGACATTTTCCATATTTTTAAATTAATTGGTTCAATGTGTGAGCAACAATATTCACATTCATTTATTTTTAAACTTCGTAAAGGTGCTCCACAATTTGGACATCTTATAACAAATACATTATTATTTGTCTCCATTTTGTTTTCATCATATATATATACAAATTTACATGTATATCTAGTTTGTTTTTTCACTTCATAATTACTATTTTTATTTTCATTATTTTTATAGTAATATTCTAGTGTTGTTGATGTAGTAATCGTTACCATGCCTTCACTTTTTTCATAGTTTTTTATAGCATGCTCATGAAATACTACATCGTCATATTTTATTTCTATATTTCTATTTTTAAGATCTTCTATTTGTTCTTCTATCATGTAAACCATTAATTCTAAATCTTTATCTTTTTTTATTTTCTCTGCATTTTTGTTTTCTATTGCATTAAATATTTTTATTAAATTTGATTCTATTTTATTAAATAATAAATTTTTATTAAAATCCGGAAAATCTCTAATTATTTCTGGTTCAATTAATTTTGTCATTCCCTTTACACTCTTTTTTCTTGCGAGCTCTTCTTGTTGTATACTTTCATGATTTTTAGCAATATTAATTAATTCTTTTACTCTATTTTTTCCAATTTTCTTATTTAAACCTATTATTATTACACCTACAATTGATAAAATTACCACTATTATGCCTAATATTGCTCCTAAGAATCCTAGTAAAAAACTCATATTACATTCCCTCTAAATTAGAAAGTACCCAGTCATGCTCACCTGTTGTTATTATACTTCCACAATATTCACACTGTCCTGCTGATGTAACTTGAGTAGGTGCTCCACAATTTGGACAATTAGTTGTACTTTTATTACTCTTTCCTTCTTGCGTTTTAACACCTGCTTTTCTCATAAATGTTAACATGTATGACATATATTGATCTTCATTTGGATTTCCTTCTAATACTTGTTTTGTATTTGCATCAATTATGTAATCTCTCATTACTGCTTTTAATTTTATTCTTAAATATTCCTTATCTCCATCTTGAGTGAAACTATATAAACTAGCATGTTGAACATTGACTCTTTCTACAACATTAATTTTATTTGCATTTGTAAGTTCTTGTAGTTGTGCAGCATGTTGTTGAAATAACTCATTTGCTTCGAATGGCCTTATTACTGTCCAATTTCTTTGTGTCCAAGCATTTTGTAGTTTTATAAATACCTCTTTACTCCATGCCAAAAATTTTTCTTCCGAGAATAAAGGATCAATTTCTCTAACTTGATTTGCTACACTTAGTGTATTATTTCCTACAGTATCTCCAATTATTGAATTTAAATTTGTTTCATCCTTAATTTGATTTATTGCATTTTCAAATTTTTCTCTGCTTATTCCTTTTTTCTTCAAATAAGATTTTACCCCTGCAACTATCAATGCCATAATAATTAGGAATATAATACCTCCTATTGACATTTCACCTACACTACTTGAGGAACTTCTTGAACTACTTCTTTTAGATGATCCATAACTACTTGAGCTGCTAGAACTACTTGAACTAGAACTAGAATCACTCTTATATCTTTGAACACCTCCTACATCAGCAAATGTACAAAAACTAAAACTAGTGATTAATAATGTTAATATTATAGTATTTATTATTCTTTGTAATTTTCTAATACGTTTCATTTTTCTTTTCCTTTCTCTTCTATTTTTATATATTCTAGTATTTTTTATCAACACTATTTGTTATTTAACATCTTTATATTTAGAGCATTTTTTCACTCCTACTATTACAAAAAATATTGATAATACAATTGATATAATTATTATGTTTTTTCCTGCATTTGGTAATATTGTCTTTGCCACAGTTGTATCTTGTTTTCCTGATGGAGCATTTGTATTTTTTACATTTGTATCATTTGCCTTTGATGAGTCCGTATCATTTTTGACATCAGATAATTTTATTTTAGGACTACTTGCTAGTGTTACTTCACAATCTTTTTCATTAGAATCTTTATAATTTAATATTATTTTCTCATTTGTAGCTATTTCTTTGTTGTATATAGGGCTATTTTTACTCATTGTTTTTATTTTTAGTTTGTATTGGAGAGTTGCTACTTTATTAGGTTCTAATTTATCAATATTCCATGTTATAGTATTTTTTTCATCTATTTTTTCTGATACTGTTCCTATATTAGGTTTACTATTATAAGAAAAATCAAAATATTTTACTATTTCTTCTGGAAAATAATCAACAATTTTTACATTAGATATAGCTGTTCTAACTTTTTCTATTACCTCTTGATAAATATCTTCTGTAACTATTTTTTCTAAATTGTCATTATTTAAACTATACATTTTTCCGTATGTAGGATTTTCTAATGTCCCATATAATTCATCAGCATATGGCTTTCCATCTATATTACATGTCGTTTCTCCTGTGGTTGTACTGAAATATTTTTGATCAAATTTTGAATCGTCTGGCCTTAATAAAATAAAATCAATATTAGCTTCTTTTAAACTTAATATTTCACTTTTAGTATTACTAACTAAACCATTTAGTTTAGCTCTAGCAGCTTCCTCAGCAGTTTGATATTCTGAAAACCATCCGCCATATGTAATTTGACTATGAATACCAATTGCTATACTTGGAACATTATCATATAAAGATATTAATATTTTATTAGTATTATTTGAAAAACTATTTTTAGCCAATCTTAATGCAGCTTGTAAATTATTATGATACATAGTTTTTTCACTATTCATCTTTCCAAGATCTGTTTTTAATTTTGTTAAATCTTGTGTTAATTCTACAACACATTCTGCGTTATCAGCCGTTCCATCAACATCTGATTGATCGTTTTTTCCCGCAAATGTTTTGCCATTTTCGTCTGTATAAGTATCAGATATTGTACCTTTTATACCTATAACACCTATTTTTACATTTGAACTTTTAGCTAATACTTTTTGCGCTAATGTTTCTACATAAGTTAATATTTTATTTTGATTTTCTTCATCTTTTGAAGACTCTGGAATTATTATAAAAACTTCAGAATTATCAAATCTTTTAGTTGAAGTTTCTTTTGACGTATTAGATAATTTAACTTCTACTGTAACTTCACCTTTTTCTGCATCTGAATCAATAATAGTTTTTGAAATATTTCCCTGATCATTGTCTAAGTATTTTGTTTCACTTGCTTTTTGTATTATATTTAAATATACATTATTTGCCGCATATGCTGGTAGCACCATTTGTATAACTAGACAAAAAGCCAAAACACTTATTAGTGCTCTTTTCATATTATCCCCCCTTCATTATGTAACACTGTTACTACACTTTTTATATTTTATCATTCGACAATTTATTTGTATATGTTTATCTCATTACAATTATGTTACATTAATATTACGCGGGAACAAAAAATACAGAAAAGCCTATTTCAAAAGGTTTTTCTGTATTTTTCTATATTATTATATTATGCTTTTAATTACATAATTTTATTTTTCTTCCTCATTTTTTTGTTCAATTAGATCTTTCATAGTAAGATTTATTCTACCTTGGTCATCTATGTCACTAACTTTTACTGTTACTTTATCTCCAACATGAAGTACGTCTTCTATATTTTTAATTCTTTCTTTTGATATTTTAGATATGTGTAATAGACCTTCTTTTCCTCCAAATCCTAAGTCAACAAATGCTCCAAAGTTCATAAG
>CAKPRW010000004.1 GCA_934183045.1 uncultured Clostridia bacterium | reverse complement strand
CATCTATATCAAGTTCTGATATTATTAAATTATCATCAGGAATTTCTGCTGTCTCACCATCTTCTGTAATACTTGTTATTTTCAAGTAATTATTTATTTCATCTTGTATTGCTAAACTCTTTAAATTATCTGTACCTGTATTTTTTACAGTAATAGTATATTCTATTGTATCTCCACTTTTTACATATTTTGATTGATTGCTAACCATAGAAATTTCTACTTTTCTTTCTTGTATATTTTCTTGCCATACATTTGATCTATATTGATCATTTCCTTGTTTAGCTATCACAGAAACTTTTTGTTCTCCTGGCTTATTTGAAGATATTCCATAATATAATAGTTTCATTTCTCCTGGTGCAAAATCACCTATATCCATTTCGTTACTATATGTTATATCTGTTTCGTTTAAATCTTCTTTATTTGTTAATTCTTCATCAATATTTCCTGTTATTAAACTTACAGTATTATCAGCTACTTCTGCTCCTTCTGAAAGACTTGTTTGTACTTTTACGTTTGTTTTAGTTTCACTTGACATGTTTTCTACAAGGACATAGTATTTTACAGGCATATCTTTATATAAAGTAACACCATCTGAAGTAATTCTCTTTACGCTAATTCTAATATCCCCATTTTTTAGTACAGATTTTAACTCATTTGACTCTGTTATTACATCATCAAATTTTGCTGTACATTTATCTGTAATATTTGTTTCATCTGTAATATTCTTATTAACTCTTACTTCATATTCTCTTGTAACTACTTCTCCTGGTTTAATTTCAGATAATACTTCTTCACATTTTTGTTTATCTGATTCCACATAATATGAAGCTCCTGTGCAATCAAATTCTTCTTTTGCTTGCACATATGTTGTTCCTTCTGGCACTGGAGCAGATATTGTTACATTTTTTGCAGTCTCTGTTCCTGTGTTTGATACTTGTATTTTATATTTAATTACTTCTCCTGATTTTACTTGGCTTCCATCTTTTAATTCGTCGTTTCCTACTGTTCCTGTTACTTTAGCTTCTAGTTTTGGACCTGTACCAGTTGTCATACTTAATTTTGTTGATTTTACTGTATCACTTAAATTTGTTGTACTATCTGTATAAGTAACTTGATAATCTTGACTTGCATTTTCGTTATATTCCAAGTTTTCTGGTATTACTGCATTATAGTTTGCAATTATACTATCTCCTGAAGCAAGCTCATCTGTTGCAATTAAATATTTCTTGACTTTAGATTCGTCTTGTATTGTTTCACTCCATGCATTTTCTGTATTTGACAAATCATCTGTTGCATTTTCATTTTCTGAATAATATACTTTTGCGTTTTCTGTATTAATTTGACTTGTAATATCTATTCCGACAGAATCTTCATTTTCACCTGTTGGAAAACTTCCTAGAACTTTTACGTCTTTGATTGTTACCGGTTTATTATTTATTACTTCTATTTGAGGTGTTATTTCTTTAGCTGATGTTCCCCTTTGAAGCATAATTTCTTTTTCTCCATTTTGATTAACTTCTTCTATGTTTAATTGTTCTATTGTTGTTACTGTTGTTACATCTGTTGGAGCTACTACTTTTACATTTGCTGCTGCTTTAGCATCATTTGCATACGCTTTTGCTTTTTCGTTAGAATAACTCATTACTATTTGGCTATCTGCTGTTGCAGCTTTTTTATTTAATTTAACTTTTCCATTTATTACAATAATAGTACCTTCAACAGCATTTTCAGTATAATTAGTTTGCTCTCCTTCTAATCTTACAGTCAATACACGTCCATTTAAATCATAATCTTTTATTCTTAATTCTTCATCATATAATAATGATATATCATTTATTTTAATTTCTTCTACTTGTTCAGGAAATTCAATATTTAAAGTTGGATTTTTATATAAGTCATTAGATTCATTTTTTGATTTTAATAAAGCTTTTAATTCTATATCATTTTCTATAACAGTAGATAAATCTGCTTTATTAATCTCTAATCCAGCTTCTGTTACTGTATCTTTAAGTTCAATATTTGATATTTCTTTTGCTTCACTACCTTGGTTTTCATTTAAGTTTGTTGTTACAAATAATTGTGTTTTTAAACTATTACTATCTTTTATAAGGTCTGTATCATTTGCTTTAATAACTTTGTTGTTAGTAATATCTAGCTTTCCAGTATTTACTGGAGCTGTTGTTTTTATTGAGATTCCTGTTTGTCCTTCTGCACCATAGTCTATTACTATATTTCCATTTTCATCTGCCTGAGTATCTTTAGTTATTACAGAAATATATTCTCCGTCGGAATTTTTTACTATTACTCTACCATTTTCACCAATTATATTAAATAATTGATCTTTGTTTAGTACAGTCTTTTTATATACTTGATTAACTTCTGTTTCTTGTTGTTTTTCTTCTGTTGCGATTGAAAATACATCATTTTCTTTTATTTCTAGATAATTAACTATGTTTGTTGCATTAACACTTATTGTATCTTTGGTTGTGTATTCTCTATCAATTCCTTGATACAATTTTCCTTTAGCAATTGATTCTTCGCTTTCTTTAATTGTAGCTGATACAACTTCTTCTTTTTCATCATTTTTATTAACATTAATACTTGGTATTTCTGTATCTATAGAAGTATTATTATATAAACTCATCTCTACTTTTCCGGAAATATTAATGTCTTCTATTTCATCCACTTTGTATAAATATGTTAATACAATTGCTTCATTCCCTCTATTTTTCCATAAGACTTCATTGTTTTCAGATTTGTCGTTTTTCATATTAATGTTAATTTGTCCATTTTCGTAATTATATGAATATTCTTTCATTGTGTTTAAATTTGCAACTGCATATGCTTCTGGTTGTTCATTATTCATACTTGGAACAGTCATATTAATATTTAATTTTTCTATAGGATAACTATTATCTTTTAATCCTACATTTAATAAAATTTGTACAACTCTTTTACCTTCTCCACCAACTGTTAGTGTTTTATTTGTAATAATCTCTGCAGTTGTATCTATATTTTGAGAGGAATCATTTTTAGGCATTAATTGCAATTTTATTGTTTTATTAGATTTGATTTGTTTATCTCTTTCACTACTATCTCTATAAATTCCCTCTAATAAAATTTTACTTTCCATGTTTAATAGATTTAAATCAAAATTCTCATTTTTGATAAATTCTATTGGCAATTCTATCTCAACTTCTTTTCCAGCATTAATTTGATTTAAATTTATAACATTTCCATCTATTTTATTTATGTATTCGTTTTGCGTATCTTTTAGTTTAAAGTTAGCCTCGTTTAATGTTACTTTACCATTAAAATATCCTTCTTGTTTAACTTTTAAATACAAATACATATTCATATTTGTACTATCAATTTCAGTTTCTAAACTTGATACTTTATTTCCGTTATCGTCTTTAAAGTATACGCCAAATTCTACATTATTGTTATTTGTACTAATATTGTCTATCGCATAACTTACTATACTATTTCCCACATATAGAAAGTTAATCATTGTCATAGTCAAAATTAATGTTATAACAGTACTGATTTTTAAAATTTTACCTTTCATATTTCTTCCTCCTATTTCTTTATAAAACCCATTTATTCCTATATATTATATTGAAATATCTAATAATAAATCAATATGATATACTTTTCTTTTGTATAAAATATTCAATATTAGTCTACGGAAGCTTTTCCTTGCATTTTCATATTTTGTTTATTAAAATTATTTTACTTTTTTGTAATATTTGTAATATTTATTTAAGCAAAATCTCCGCTACTTTATATTATAACCTTTTTTCCTAGTTTTTTCAATGTTTTTCAGCAAAAAAACATCATTTTTTATGTCTACCGAATTTGTATTAACAATATACTAATATATAACATATTTTTTCCTAATTTCTAAGTTTGTTTTATGCATTTTCAACTGTTGATCTATAATAATTTAAATTAATATGTAACAATTTAATTATTTTTTCATATCTTACTAATATATATTTACATACTTTAATAATATATATATAGGGGTGATAAATTTGAATAATAATCTTAATTTAGATGAAAATACAATGAATAATATTAAAAATATGGTTGATAATGGAAATCTTTCAGATGCATTATCACAAATTTCTCCTGAAATGATTGAAAAAGTGTCTAGCATGTTAAATTCAAATACTTCTGGTACCCAAAACACATCTACTAACACCAACTCTAATAACTCTAATAATTCTAATAACTCTAATAACTCTAATAACTCTAATAATTCAAACAGTGATAATGCATCTGGATTTGATTTTAATAATATTGATGCTGCTACTATTATGAAAATAACTTCTGCATTTGGAAAAATGAATGATAAAAATGATCCTAGAGCAAATTTATTGTATTCATTAAAACCTTACTTAAGAGATGGTAAAAAAGAGAAATTAGATCAATATGTGAATTTGCTTAATGTTAGTAAAATAGCAAATATATTAAAAGATGATAAAAAGGAGAATAATAATGGCTAGGTTTCCTTATTTTGGATTTCCTTTTCAATATCCATATTATAGATATTATAATATTAATAATAACAATAAAACTTCTCATTCTATTGAAAATGATTATAATCAAACAAGCTCTATAATAAATGATATAAATGAAAACAAAAATACAGAAGAGAATATCTCTTCTGTACAATCTAACCGTTCTTATTCAAATAATATTTTTCCATTTTCATTTGATTTCAATGGTTTTTCAAACTCAGACGACCCTATAATTGATATATTTGGAATCAAATTATATTTAGATGATATAATAATCCTATGTTTGCTTTTTATTTTATATAAAGAAGATGTAAAAGACGAAATGCTATTTATAGCATTAATTTTGTTATTATTAAACTAACTATTCAATTACAATTTCATTTTCTGATATATATATATATGATTGTTTATGCATTGGTTCCTCATCTCTGTCTATTTCTTTTACGATATTAGCAATTCTTATTTGCACAGTGTCAACTGTGCCTGCTGCAATAATGGCTTGTTTATTTCCTTTTGCTCCTGCATGTGCCAATCCTCTTAATGTACCTAATACAATTATATTGTCTGATGCAATTACCTCAGCTCCTGAATTAATGTCTCCAATTATTACAATACTTCCTTCTGCTTCTATCTTTTGCCCTGAACGTAAAGAACCTCTGTGAAACTTAGTTTCAGATATTGCAATGTTTCTATCAAAAGTCTTTTTAATACTATGTAATCCTAGCGTTTTAGGCATATCAAATTCAATATCCACATCTATTTTTTCTTTAATAAGATTTTGAATCTCATCAATTTCCTTATTTTTTAAAATTTTTCCTGTCACATTAATAGGAGTTTTCTCATCCTTGTACAATTTTTTAAGTTCTGGCAACTTCTTTTTTAATGCCTCTACAATTTCTTTTTGTTCTGCCTCATCACTTAATTTAATCAATATCTTGTCCTTTTTCAAATTAATACTAACTGAATTATTCATTTTTACATCCTTTCTCCAATAACATTAAATCCTCTCAAAAGCGATCATAGGGACGCGCCCCTCGATCGCTTTTGATCGAATTAGCACTTCTAACCTGGGTGGGTTTTATAATTAATAAAAATATAGATTTTACTACTTTTAATCACATATCTTATATCGTCGACCAAGGGGCGCGTCCCCTTGATCGACCTTGATCGCCATGTTCATTTGATTACTGCATCATTTCTATATAAGGAACTACACTCATGTCTTCTTCTACATTTTGAGTATTCATTCCAAAATACTCTGCCATGATGTCTCTTACTACTTCTGCTGTATAATTACCATGTCCACCATTTTCAACCATAACTACTATAGCTATTTCCGGATTTTCAAATGGTGCAAACCCTACAAACCATGCATGAACTTTATTGTTAGGAGCTTCAGCTGAACCAGTTTTTCCTCCTACACTTATATTAAAATCTTTAAATCTAACATAAGCAGTTCCTCCACTATCACTAGTAACTGATTTCATACCTTGTAGTACAGCATTTAAATAATTTTGATTTATTTCTATTTCTTGTGTTGAATCTTCTTCTATTCCTAGTTTTTTACTTATAAATTGATTTATTTCATCCCTTGATACTTCTGAACCATCAGCATTTCTTATAGTTTTTACTATACTCACATCAATTCTATGTCCTCCATTTGCAAGCATACTTATATATCTTGCCATTTGCAATGGACTGAACTCATTATCCCCTTGTCCTATAGCTGCATTTAATGTGTTTCCTGGGTTCCAATTAGGATCATCTGTATGCATTTGTTGTTTTGTTTCTCTACTTGCCAATACTCCTGCTGTTTCTCCTTGTAGTTCTATTCCAGTTTTTGTTCCTAATCCAAAATATTTTGCAAACTCAGCCAATTTGTCAATACCCATTCTATCTCCAGTTTCATAGAAGAAATAATTACATGATTTTTCTATCGCTTCAGAAACATTTAGATATCCATGCCCTCTATGATAATCTGTATAATACCAACAATTCATTGATATTCCGTATTTTTTATAAATACCTGTATCATTAATTTTAGAGTTTAAATTTATAACACCTGACTCTAAACCTGCAATCGCTGTTATCATCTTAAATGTTGACCCTGGTGAATATGAATTTTGGATTGCTTTATCAACTAATGGTTTAGCTGAATTATTCATATAATTATTCCAAGCCTCATTACTTATTCCGCCAACAAAGTCTTCAGGATTATAATCTGGATAACTTGCCATTGCTAGAACTTCACCTGTATTAACATTCATAACAACACATGCTCCAGCATTTGCATTATATGCTTTTCCAAATCCTCCAGTAGCAATCTTTTGAATATTTGACGCTAATGCCTTCTCAGCAATATTTTGTAAATTAGCATCTATAGTTAACACTACATCTGATCCGGCAACAGCCTCATCTGAAATATATTCTGCTGTAGTTGTTCCATCTACTGCCATGTCAATTTGCTTTGTACCATTTTTTCCTTTTAAATATTCTTCAAAAACATATTCTATACCAGTTTTTCCTATAATATCATTACTACTATATGTATTTTTTCTTTTTTCATATTCTTCGCTACTTATTTTACCAGCATAACCTAAAATATGTGAGGCCAAATTACCAGATGTATACTGTCTTACGGGTTGAACAACTATATTAATTCCCGCAAACTTGTCAGAACTTTCGCTGAATTCAGCAACCGCTTCTCTTGGTATGTTTTCTGCTATTGTAACCGCCTTTGTACTACTATATCCTTTTTTAGCTACTTCATATCTTATAGCCATAATCTTTCTTATTTCCTGAGTATTAGTATTTTGTATTTTATATTTATCCTTAAATTTATAAAAAGCTTCTTCTGCAGTTATATCTTCTGGTAAATTATAGGATTTTTTCCAAGAAATCAAATCTTGTTCAGAAATCGTAAATTCAAATGGATCAATATTAATTGGAAAAGAATCTACATACGAAACATCATATTTTTCTAAAACAGCTATCATATTTAATATTGATTGATTTAAAATTTCTGTATCTACTTTACTTTTATACATTTCTAAGGAAAATTCCATTTTTGAACTTACTAGTGTTGTTCCCGTTTTATCCAATATAGCTCCCCTAGAAGCTTCAACAACACTTTCTCTTGTAAGTCTTGTATTTGACTGTTCCCTATACTCCGCTCCATGTACTATTTGAAGACTGAATAGTCTGGCAATTAGTACAATTCCTACTATATATATTAACACTGTCAATACATTAAATCTTAAATTAATATTAATTTTTTTCATATTTCTTGCCAAACTTTCACCTTCTTATTTTAAAAATATCTTGTTAGTATTTTATTTCCTTTATATTCATTCTCTATATAATATCCAAACTTCTGTATTAATGGGTATATAATAATTGTCAAAATAATATTAAATAATACTTCTATTACAATTATTTTTATAAAACTTAGTATTTCAATTTGTGTAGAAACAAAGAAAAAGTTCAAAGTATATTTTATTATTTCAAATATGATAGTAGATCCTGAGACCATAAGCATAATTGTCATTCTACTATCTTTAGAAAAGTTTTTATCAAAGGTTCCTGATAGAAAACCTATTAATCCTAAACAAACTCCATAGATTCCAACTTTAGTTCCTATTATAAAATCCAGTATAATCCCTAACACAGCTCCATATACCGTTCCTATTGTTCTATTTGCAAATAAACCAATAAACAATACATAAATCACGAACATGTTTGGCATAATCCCTGCTATATTAAACCAATTAAAAAAGTTTGATTGTAGAAAATATACAACAATTGCTATTATTACAAGAATTATATTAATTACTACTTTTTTCAATTGGTTCACCTCTTTCATTTTTATTTTACTGATTTGTAATAACAAGAACAGAATTTAATTTATCAAAATCAACTGCTGTTTCTACTACTGCATATCTATCAGTCATATTTTGAGTATTATTAACTTTTTTTACTGTGCCTATATGGATACCCTTAGGATATATTCCTCCTAATCCAGATGTTTCTATACTATCTCCCTGAATGATATTAGCATCTGTTGGAATATACATTGCCTTTAATGTTGAATTTTCATCCAAGGTTCCTTTACAAACTATAGACTCTTTTGTAGTACTCATTATACAACTTACTGAACTAGCAGTATCAATTATAGTCTGAACTTTAGCAGTTGAATCTGTAACTGATACAACATGTCCTACTAAACCTTCATCACCTATAACTGTCATATTTTCACTTACGCCATCTTTTTTACCTATATTTATTACTATTGTTTTTGAATAGTTACTTATATCTTTATTTATGATATATCCAGGAATTGTCTTATATTCCCCATATTTCTCAGTCAAGTTTAAATATTCTTTCAAAGTTTCGTTTTGAGTTTTTATATTTTCTAGTTCTCTTAATGACTGTTCTAATTCACTATTCTTTTCTTTTAAGCTTTTATTTTCTTCTTTTAAATTATTTATATCTGTAAAAAACGTATTGTTTCCACTTATTTTGTTTTTCAAGTATGTTAATCCATTTTGTATTGGCATTACTAAGTTACTTGCTGCATTTTCTAAAAAAGATGAGCCTTTTTCACCATTTGAGAAAATTACAATCAATATTAATATTATAATTGTTATAATAATTCCTATTATCCCACTTTTCTTATTTCTATACATTTTTTACTCCTAAAATCTATTTTCTTTTTCTTGCATTTACCAAAACTGTTTTTAGCCTTTCTAAGTCTTCCAAAGTTTTGCCAGTTCCTCTAACGACACAGTCTAATGGCTCGTCCGCAACATAAACTGGCATTCCAGTTTCAATGCTTAATAACTTGTCCAAATTTTGAATTAGAGCTCCCCCACCTGCTAGAACAATTCCTTTTTCCATAATATCTGATGCAAGTTCTGGTGGCGTTTTCTCTAATGTCAATTTAACAATATCAACAATTTTACTTATTGACTCTTTCATGGCTTCTTCTATTTGTGTTGATGTCACTGTTATATTTCTAGGTAGACCATCTCCTAAATCTCTTCCTCTTACTTCCATTGTCATTTCCGTCATAAGTGGCATTGCACATCCTATTTGTTTTTTTATTTGCTCTGCTGTTGTTTCTCCTATAGCCAAGTTTGTTTCTCTTTTTATATAACCTACAATATCTTCATCTAATTCATCTCCAGCTACTCTTAAAGAATGACTTACAACAATGCCCCCTAAAGATATAACTGCAACTTCGGTTGTACCTCCACCTATATCTACTATAATATTTCCACTTGGTTCTCCTATATCCATAGCCGCACCTATAGCTGCCGCCATAGGTTCTTCAATTAAATATACTTCTTTTGCACCTGCTTGTATAACAGACTCCTCTACTGCTCTTTCTTCTACTTCCGTTATACCAGATGGTACTCCTACAACAACTCTTGGTCTGCCTACATTATATCTTTTTGATACTTTTTGAATTAGATTTTTAAGCATTAATTGCGTTGCTGTAAAATCAGCAATAACTCCATCTTTTAATGGTCTTACTGCTTTAATTTGCTCTGGAGTTCTTCCAAGCATATCTTTTGCTTCATTTCCTGTCGCCATAATATTTCCTGTTTTTCTATCAATTGCAACAACAGAAGGTTCTTTTAAAACTATTCCTTTTCCTTTTAATGTAACTAAAATATTAGCAGTTCCTAAATCTATTCCTATATCTTTTGAACCAAACGTAAAAAGTTTCATAATTAACTTCCTTTCATGTAAATATTATATTTTTTCTGATGCTATTTCTGAAAAAATACTTGTATAATTCATATTTCCTATTACTAAATGATCTATTAATTGTATGTCAAACATACTAGCACTTTCATACAATGTATTTGTAAATTCAATATCTTGCTTACTAGGTGTTGAATCACCACTTGGATGATTATGAACCAGTATTATCTTAGGAGCTTTCATTATTATTGGCTCCACTAAAATATCTTTTATAGATAAATTGGCAAAATTAGTCCCACCTAAAGCTATATCTTTTATTTTTAAAATTTGATTTTTACTATTTAAAACTACTACTTTTGCAATTTCCCTTTTTTGAAATCTTAATTCACCCATTAATATTTTAGCCACATCATAAGGCTCCTTAACATATATTTTTTTATAATTAGATGGCGCCGACATTCTAAGGCTTAATTCACATACAGCTTTTATTTGAGTAGCTTTTACTCTTCCTATTCCTTTTATTTGTACTAGTTCTTCTATTGATAAATTATGCAAATACTCTAAATCATCTTCTTCTGTTGTGTTTAATTTAAGTAATTTTTGCGCTATTTGTACAGAACTTTCTTTTTTAGTTCCTGTTTTTATTATAATAGCTAATAATTCTGCATTAGATAATGCCTTTTCTCCATACAGTTCCAATTTTTCATAAGGTCTTTCTAATTCAGGTAATTCTTTTATTGTTATTGACAAAATACCATTCCTTCCATTTTATAATATTTTGCCCCTATTTTTTAACTATATTTTTTTATATATAAAAATAGCTAAAACCATACCAATAATACTTGAAATGCTTATTTTAAACATCATAGCAAATGTTATTGTTAATACACTTAAATTTAAAGTTATTGGAGTTTCTAATCCAAAACTTTGATTATAAGATAACCACCAAAGCCAGTCTACTTTAGAAGCTAACTCTCCTAGCAATCCCCCTACTACTAAACCTGATAATATAAAAATTAATAATATCCATATATTTTTCTCTTTTGTTGCCATTTTTTCTCCTCCTAAAATCTCGTTTCCTTCTACGGCTATTTCGTTTTCGTTTCACTTTTGTATTATATATTGATTTAACATTTTTTTCAAGTAAAAAGTATATTTTTTTGTATATTAATCCATTTACAAAATAAAATCATTGATTATGTTTACAATATATGGTATTATTGTGGTAGTTCCTATATCAGGGAAATCAGGGTTTAGCAGCAACTATTAACTAATAGCAACATTGTGTTTATTCACAGGAGGATTTCATATGAAAAGAAATTTTAAACTTTTAACCCTATTGCTAACCATAGCAATGTTCTTTTGCTTTACTTCATTTTCAGTAAGATCTAAAGCATCAGAAACCACATTTTCACAAGAAGATATTTCAAAACAGTCTTCTTGTGTTATCAATGGACAAAAACGGACTTTAACATTGTTAAAAACCGGAGTTCTGTACTACAATGCAGGTGACGAAACTCCTTTTTACGTAATTTCCGAAGTCCTAGATAGCGGATTTGACAAAGAAAACGGTGTTATATGGGTGAGATCTGCATATGATACAACATATAAAGGCTACCCTCTATATTGGTGTAATCCAGATTGGAGCTTTAACTTTTGGACCGCTTCAAGAATGAATAGTGATAATACGCGAACTTTTATCACAGATATCTCTTCATTATTATATGATGATCAAGGATTTGTAACCGGTTATAAAGAAACTTCTGGTACTGAATATCCGATTCTAACACTCAAAGAATTAGAAGACTATGTTTGGCCAGATGGTAAGCCTTCTCCGTCACCTGTTCCAACACTTGAACCATCAACTGCGCCAACTCAGAATCCGAATTCTAATATTGGCTCAAATAATATGGTGGTCCCTACGGCCAACCCACCTGTTAGTAATCAATCAACAAACGTTACCAAAGCAGGTATCTCTGTTAAAAAGAGCAAATCTTACTATTGTCTTGTCAATGGAGGAAAGACAATTTGTAAGTACAAATTGAAAAATGGGAAACTTACTTTTAAACGTACTGGAAAAAAGACTCTCAGCTATAGCAGAATCAAATACGTTAAGTATATCAAAAAAAGTAAGCGTCTCGTATGTATTACTAAAAACAGATCGGCCTTTACCATATCTTTAAATGGCAAAAAGAAATACCTTTTAAAAAAAGGCGCCAAAAAGATACTTTGTAAAAATGGTTGGGCAATAAAGATCAAAAAAACAAACGGAAAATGTTTGAACATAAGAAACAAGTGATAACAAACAATACTAAACCCTGATAAAAAAGAGAATGCAATCCTATTGGAAGCATTCTCTTTTCATTTGCCATTATAATAATATAAATAAAATTTTTTAAAATATATTACCAAAAATTATACATTTAAATATAATATTATTAGTAGTATAATATAAGTAATAAATACTATGGGGAGGACTATTGTTATATGAAAATCGAAAAACTTACAGAAAACAAAATACGAGTTATTATTAAATCGGAAGAATTTAATGAAAATGACATAGATTTTAACTCCATATTAGAAAAGAATGTATTAAATCAAAATTTGTTTTTAGAAATATTAGATAAGGCAGAAAAAAAATTCGATTTCTATACAGATGGATGTAAACTTTTAATAGAATTATTCTCTTCTATTGACGGTGTACTAGTGTTTACTATAACAAAATATGAAGTTAGAAATCAAAATAATTTAAAAAAGAAAACTGTAACTCCAAAAATTAAATCAATTAAGACTTCCAACAAACAAGTAATATATGCATTTAATACTATTGAAGAATTTTGTGATTTTTGTAGTAATATTAGTATGTTTAAAGATTTTGAATTAAAAGATTTTTCAAAACATTCTTCTTTGTTTTTTTATAACAATACATACTATTTAGTAATAAAAAAAATAAATGTAAATTATGAACATACTGGTTCATTTTATTCTATACTATCAGAATTTGGAAAATTATTATCTGTAACTGATAATTTTGAAAACAAATTACTTGAACATGGCAATATAATTATAAAGAAAAATGCAATAGGTATTGGCTTAAAATATTTCACTTAAATTCTTTATACAATTTTAACAAATAATAATAATAAAACATTCTACTACAAGTATGTAATAGAATGTTTTTTATTAATATACATAGTTTTGTGGATTATATGCTGTACCATTTACTCTTACTTCCAAATGCAAATGTGGTCCTGTTGAATTTCCTGTTGAACCAACGGCTGCAATTGTTTGTCCCTGTGAAACTTTAGTTCCAGCTGAAACATATAATTTACTACAATGCCCATAATAAGTTTGTATTCCGTTTCCGTGTGTTATAACAAGCATATTTCCATAAGATCCTTTATACCCAGAAAATGTAACAGTTCCAGATGCTGCTGCCATAATAGGAGTACCTGTAGCTGTTGCAATATCTAAGCCTGTATGAGATGATCTTCTTATTTTACTTCCGACTCCAAACCTAGAAGTTATAGTTCCTGAAACTGGTCTAATCAGTGAAATTCCCAAATTTGCTTTTGCAGAAGATGTTGTTAATGCTGTGTTTACAGTACCAGTAGATTCATATTTAGCACTATTACTGCTGCTTGATGTTTTTTTAGCAACTTGTACTACTTTAGGTGTTTCAACATATAATTTTGATATTGCTTCTTCAGATGAAACTATATCTTTAATATCTGTTTGATATTTTTCTACAATTGACATATTCTCTATATTCGAGCTATTTTTTTCTTTTAAATCATTTACAACTTTTTCAGCTTCTTCAAAATTTGAAACATATAATTTTTCTTCTTGATTTTCTACTATTGCATAATATCTATAATATGTAACGCCTTGTTCCTTTATTTTGTTATATATTTCTTCGTCATTTGTTATTATATTTTTCTTCAACAAACATAATTTATATTCAGGAAGATTTGCTACTTGTACAAATGCAACATTGCTATCTCCCTCACCATTTTCTATATAATCATTTATTTTATGTTGTAAGTTAGTTCTATTTTCTGTATACCCCACTTGTTCACCATTAATGAAAACACTATATGTAGGTTTGTATAAAAAAGCTATTGCCCCTACTATTAAAAAAGCAGCAATTATAAAAAGAACTATGAATTTTATTCCTCTTTTCGTATGTACTATTACTTTTTTAAACATTTTCTAACTCCTTTGTATAACTATTAGCCTTTTCTTATCTTGTTAAACTATTGTAATAATATTGTAATATTATGTTTTTTGCAATGATTGTATTATTTGATTTCCGTATGTTTAGTTCGTTTTAATCTCAATTTCTTTCTTTTTTTCCTTTTATCTCTTTTTTTCAAAATATAAATATATAATCGTATTCTGTTTTTATGTTAATATGCCAAATTAGGCTAATTTTATTGATTATGTTAAGAAAATATAGTATAATAGTATATATCCAGTTTGTGGAAAAATTAGGATTTAGTAACAGTAATCTAATCATGTATTTTTATTTATGAAGGAGGCTTTATTATGAAGAAGACACATTTTTTATTGACACTATTGATCGCTTTTGTAATGAGTACTATGATTACTGGTACTTCGAAGGCAAAAAGCACTTATGACTCTCAGGTACCAGTTAAAGAATCATTTTCTCGCACATTTAACGGTGTTGAACGGACTATAATTATCTCAGACAATGCAGATAATTATGTTTGGTTAAAAATTGGTAATGACGAGCCTATTTTTATAACATTTGATGTAAAAAGTATTGGCTTTGATAGATCCGGCACTATCTGGTATGTACCAACATATAATTATGTGCATTATGTTAATACGGATTTACACGGCACTGATCCTTTACGCACATATTCCTTGGTCAAATCATATGCTAGTAATGGCCTCATCTCAGAATATATTGATGATGCTGTATCACTAAAATTTGACGATCAGAATTACGTTGTTGGATACAATACCTTATCTGGTGAACTTCGTCCAATATTAACATTGGACGAAATTATAGCCTTGTATCCACCAAAAAAGGATGACACTTCAGAGCCTACTACACCGTCGGTAACACCTTCACCAATGCCTACAGTAACACCAACGCCAAACGATGTTGTTACGCCTCGTCCAACTCAGACGCCAGTACCAACCACTCCGGCTGGGGATCCAAGTAATATCACTAACCCACAGCCAACAAGTGCCCCTATACCAAACACAGTGGGCAACAAGGTCAAAATGGAAAAAAAAGGTGCTTATACGTACCTTTATAAAAATAACACAATGATTGTTAAATTCCGTTTTAAGTCCAGCGCATTAAAATGGACTGTAAGGACCAAGAGCGGCAAACTGAAAAGCGGCACCGTAAAGAAGGTAAAGTCAATGTCTGTGATTAAAAAAAGCAGTAATATTATTTACCTGTCAAAAAACAAGCGAGTATACATTATCTCCCAAAAAACAGGAAAGAAAAAACTTTTGGCCAAAAATGTTAAAAAGCTTGTTAAAAAGGGCAAGTATGCCGTAAAAATAAAAAAGGCGAATGGGAAGTACGTAAGCGTACTGAACAAGTAATTTCTTCGTTACTAAATCCTAAAAAATTCAAACCATCACTTAGCGTGTTTCGCAAGTGATGGTTTTCTATATTATAATTATTGTTGTAATTCTGTTTTTACTGTATTTATTTCTGTAACAGTAGCTTTTTGAGCTGGTTTATAATAACCTTTTGATTGAGCTATTTTAAATAACTCATATTGAAAACTTTCGTCATTATTTCTTATCTGTTGAAAAGTTTGTCTTAATTGCATATTTTCAGCTTCTGATATAGCTGTTTGATATGCTGTTAAATCTGATTTAACACTACCTAAAATATCATTTACCATTGTTTTTTCATCCATTTTCATTTCCTCCTTATTAATTATCTAAAAAGCTCATTAATTTTTGTTTTGTATTTAATGCATCTTGTGCTGATTTTGTAAATAATTGTTTTATTTGTGGATCAACAGCTTGTGAAGAAAAAGTGTTTAATTTTTGATACGCTGTTTCATGCGCTCCTATCAAATGTCTTAAATGTTGTAATTCGATTTGATTCAAATCTGCCATTTTTATCCTTCCTTTCTTTACATTATTCTTAAGTTATTATTTACTAAATATATTTTTTTATACAAAAAGTGCAAGAAATATTAATATCTCTTGCACTCTCTATCACAAAATCATGTGATCTTACAGGATTATTTCCTCTCCGTCAATAAGATAAAGCTCTAAGAACTTCTTTGCATCCCTTATAATTTTTTCAGAATCACAATGAATTGCAATACATGTTATATTGTTCCGAACATATATCCCCAAAGAATTGACCCCCATACTTTTTAAGCATCTCCGAACTTCTTCTTCTTTTACCATATGATTTCCTCCTGTCTTCTAATAAATACATTATGCAACATATGTTATTATATCACACTTTCTACTTAAACTCAAGCATTCTTATATAATCTCTAATTTGGCAAATTTAGCCATTAATCTTTTATGCCCCACTTTATCAAAGTTTATGTCGACTTTTAAATCTTCTCCTTCTGGTTCAACAGTATTAATTGTTCCTTCTCCAAATTTCTTATGAAAAACTCTTACACCAGCCTTATATTGTGATAAGTCTACATTATTATTTGATTTCTTATTTAAATTATTCAAGAAACTTTCTGCTGTTCTAAACATAAAGTTATTATTTGATGATTTGTGGTTACTTGCAGCCATAATTGGTTCTTTTTCTTCTATTTTATATGTTTTTATATTTCCATTATCTTTATTTCCATATTTCCAGCTATAGTTTGAGTCTTTGAATACTATATCTTTATGATTATTTCCAAAAGCTTCTTCATATCCGTCTAATAATTCTTCTGGTATTTCACTTAAAAAACGTGATACCGGATTATAACTTGTTGAGCCAAATATCGTTCTTTGTTTACTACATGTTAAGAATAAATTTTGTTTTGCTCTAGTTATCCCTACATAGCATAGTCTTCTCTCCTCTTCTAGTTCCTTAGGTTCACTAATTGATTTATATCCTGGAAATATTCCTTCTTCCATACCAACTAAAAATACTACTGGAAATTCCAATCCTTTTGCACTATGTAATGTCATTAATGTAACAGATTCTTCCTCATCTTCTAGGTTATCTATATCACTAGATAATGTTATTCCTTCTAAAAATTCACTAAGAGAATTTTCTGCAAACTGTTCTTCAAACTCAATTGCTACTGTTAATAGTTCATTCAAGTTTTCTATTCTATTTTCTGCCTCTATTGTATTTTCATTTTCTAAAGCTGAAGTATATCCTGATTTCTTTAATGTCAATTTTATTAATTCAGAAACACTTAATTCTTCTTTTCTAGCTTTTAATTCTTCTATTACATTTACAAATTCTCTAGAATTTAGATAAACTCTATTTAGACCATATTGTTCTGCGTTTTTTAATACTTCATACATAGAAATTTCGTTACTTATTGCTATTTGTTCAATTTTATCTAAACTTGTTTTACCAATTCCTCTTTTAGGTTCATTTATAATTCTTTTAAAACTTAAATTATCCGCACTATTCTGTATTAATCTTAAATATGCAATTGTATCTTTGATTTCTTTTCTTTCGTAGAATTTCAATCCCCCAATAATTTTATATGGTACACTTTCTCTTCTGAATATGTCTTCTATTGCTCTTGATTGTGTATTCATTCTATATAACACTGCAAAATCTGAATATTTATAATATTCTTCTCTTCTTAAGTGTTCTATTTGTTGTGCAATATATGAACCTTCATCATATTCGTTTTCTGCAACATATACTTTTGGAAGGTTCCCTTGGTCATTTTGAGTCCATAATTCTTTTTTATATTTTACTTCATTATTTTTTATTACACTATTAGCTGCTTTTAGTATGTTACCTGTACATCTATAATTTTGCTCTAATTTGATAATTCTCGTACCAGGAAAATCCTTTTCGAAGTTTAAAATATTTGAAATATCGGCTCCTCTAAAGCTATATATTCCTTGGTCATTATCACCAACTACAGTAATGTTTCCATTTGTTGACGCAAATAATGTAATTAGAGTAAATTGTGCTTTGTTTGTATCTTGATATTCGTCTACTAATACATATTTAAATTTATTTGCATAATATTCTAAAACATCTGGATTTTCCATTAATATCTTTATTGTAAAATTGATAATATCATCAAAGTCTACTGCATTATTTTCTTTTAATCTTTTTTGATATAATTCATATACTGTAGCAATTTTTTCCTTTCGAAAGTCTCCATTAGCACTAATTGCATATTGTTCTGGCTCTTGCATTGCATTTTTAGCATTACTAATTTCAGACAATACGCTTCTATCCGTAAACATTTTATCATCAATTGATAGATCTTTTAGACAGTTTTTTACTAATGTTCTTTGATCTGATGAATCAAAAATAATAAATGAACTGTCAAAACCAATCCTATCAATAAATTTTCTTAAAATTCTTACACAAATTGAATGGAATGTTCCCATCCAAATGTCTTTAGCTGGATCACCTATTAATCCTGCAATTCTTTCTTTCATCTCATTTGCAGCCTTATTTGTGAATGTGATTGCTAGTATATCCCAAGGTCGAACACCTTTTTCTCCAATTATATACGCAATTTTATGTGTTAATACTTTTGTTTTTCCACTTCCTGCTCCTGCTATTACTAAGCATGGTCCTTCTGTATGCGTTACTGCTTCATATTGTTTATCGTTTAATCCTTCTAATATATCTTGCATTTTCTTCTCCTTCTGCTCTTTTATTTTACTTTCCAATTATATAATTCTTAATTTTAAAAGTCAATAGAAATACAAGTATTTTGCAAACATTTTTTCGTTATAGCATGGTTGCAAAAATTCCTATTAAAAATCCAAGTATATTTCCGAATTGCAGTCATTCTTCCATGGTACAATTGATTATATTCAGGAGTTAACTCTCCTGATACTATATATAGCATTGCTCCCGCTGCAAAACTTAAACAAACTGCTATTATTTCTTGTGAAATTGACCCTACAATTGCACCAAAAAATGCACCTATACCTGTAGTAATTCCTGACAATACCACATAAAATATTACTTTTGATATTTTCATTCCTCCATTTTTCATTGGAACAGCCATTGATATTCCGTTCTGGTACATCATGTAAACATATTGCCAATGCTAGACTCAAACCTAATTTTACTGATGCCTCAAATCCAGATCCGATTGCTAATCCTTCAGGGAAATTATGTATTGCTAATCCTATGGATACTATTATTCCTGTTTTTAATAAAGTGTTATTTTCGCCTTCAAATCTTTTATTATTATTAAATTTTCGTTCTACTAATAAATCACAAAATATCATTATAATAATTCCTGCTATTATTCCTACAATTACATTAATAATGCTACTAATACCTAGTGCCTCTGGTATCAAATCAAAACATATAACTGCCATCATTAGTCCTGATGCAAATGCTAAAATAAAACTTAAAAATTTATTAGAATTTCTCTTAATTACTACTCCTATAATTCCACCTAAAGTAGTCCCAAATGTCCCAAAAAACAATCCTAATAAAGTTGTTTTTAAAATCTCATTCATTAATATAAACTCCTTAAAATATTCTTATATTTCAATTTATTGACTTTATATTAAATTTATGACCAAAAATCATTATCGACTAAGGGGACACGCCCCTCGATCGCCCTTATTAAAAACAAAAAAGACCAAGGGGCGCGTCCCCTTAGTCTTCCGGATTCAAAGATTTTAGTTCTTCTAATACAAACATTCCATTTTTGCGAATTAGTACATCGTCAAAATATATTTCTCCTCCACCATATTCTGGTCTTTGTATCATTACGATGTCCCAATGAATACTAGATCGATTTCCGTTGTCGCTTTCTTCCAAACTATTACCAGGTGTGAAATGGAAACTTCCTTTTATTTTTTCGTCAAATAATGTGTCCCCTATTGGTTCTTCTACATATGGATTTAATCCAAAAGCAAATTCCCCTATATATCTAGCACCTTCATCCGTGTCTAATATTTTGTTTAATTCTTCTGTGTTATTAGCAGTTGCTTTTACTATTTTTCCATTTTCAAATTCAAATCTAATGTTGTTAAAGTTCTTTCCATTATATGATGTTTCTGTATTATAAGTAATGTAACCGTTTACACTTGTTTTCACTGGTGCTGATGCAACTTCTCCGTCTGGTATATTAAAATTCCCACAATATTTTTCAGCTGGTATTCCTTTTATGCTAAAAGTCAAATCTGTATTTTTTCCTATTATATGAACTTTATCAGTTTTATTCATTAATTCTACTAAGTTATCCATTGCCTTTGACATTTTAGAATAGTCTACATTACATACATTAAAGTAAAAATCTTCAAATTTTTCTAAACTCATTTTACTCATTTGTGCCATCGAATTATTAGGATATCTTAATATACACCATCTAGTGTTTGTTACTCTTTCTTCAAAATGTACTGGATTTGTATAATATTTATTGTAAATATCTATTTTTTCACTATCTATATCATTTAGTTCTGCAATATTGTTGCTTGCTCTTATTCCTATGTAACAATCAGAATCTTTCATTCTATCTAAATCATGTTTGGCATATATTTTTATTTGTTCTTCTGTACAATTTTGAAGCATTACTCTTAACAATTCATAGTTGATTATATTAAAATAAGGAATCGCCTTCATCTCTTCTGCTTGTTTCATTAGTTCTTTCGCTAATGGCATTCCCTCTTCACCTAGAACTTCAATTAATAATTTATCGTTTGCTTTTAATTTAATTGAATAATTCAATAAATTTCTAGCTAATTTACTTATTCTTTCATCTTTCATTTCTCATATTTCCTTTACATATCTACATAATTAATTTTCTCTATTACATTTCCGTCTACATCTTTTAAAATTATTTCTTTATCATCAATAATTAAATAGCTATGTGCTGTATTAGCCTTTGGTAAAGAAATGGAACCACTATTTACAAACAATTTTCCATATTCTTCTTTTATAAAACCTGTATGAAAGTGGCCATAAACCAAAACATCAAAATCTTTTTTAGGCCAAATATCACTATTATATTTATGTCCATGTGTAAAAATAAATTTTTTACCGCTTATTTCCAATTCAATGTTATTTTCAAATTTAAATTCAGATATCATCTGATCTACTTCTGCATCACAATTACCCTTTGTACATCTTATGTAATCTTTCAACCCATTTAATATAACTGATACAGTTTGAGGATCATATTTTTCACTTAATGGATTTCTTGGTCCATGATAATATAAATCTCCTAATAATATGATTTGATCTGGTTTCTCCTTATTAAAAATATCTTGAATCTTTTTTCCATAATAGCTAGATCCATGAATATCTGATACAACTAATAATTTCATTATTTTCCTCCAAATTCACAAATTTGCCAAAAGGGCCGGGCCTTTTTGGCAAATTTTTATTATTTATTCTTCACCCTTTAATTTTTCAGCTCTATCAGCTGCAATTAAATTATCTATCATTTCATCAATGTCACCATTTAAAAAGTTTTCCATTTGGTAAATACTCATACCAATTCTATGATCAGTAATTCTTCCTTGTGGATAATTGTAAGTTCTTATTTTTTCACTTCTATCTCCAGAACCTACTTGGGATTTTCTTGCGTTTGATATTTCACTATCTTGTTTTTGTTTTTCTATTTCATATAGTTTGGTTCTAAGCATTTTCATAGCATTATCTTTGTTTTGAAATTGCGATCTTTCTGTTTGACATTCTACGACAATACCTGTTGGTTCATGTATTAATCTTACGGCTGAAGATGTTTTATTGATATGTTGTCCACCTGCACCTGAAGCCCTAAAAACTTCCATTTTTATATCAGCTGGATTTATTTCAATTTCTACATCTTCTACAACAGGAAGCATTGCAACAGTTGCTGTTGAAGTATGTATTCTACCACTGCTCTCTGTATCCGGTACTCTTTGCACCCTATGCACGCCACTTTCAAATTTTAATCTACTATATACACCTTTTCCAGTAATCATGAAAGAAATTTCTTTATATCCTCCAAGCCCTGTATCATTTTCATTTAATACTTCTAATTTCCAATGTTTCTTTTCAGCATACATTGTATACATTCTAAACAATGTTCCCGCAAATAGTGCAGCCTCTTCTCCCCCAGCTCCAGCTCTAATTTCACAAATAATATTTTTGTCATCATCTGGATCTTTAGGAATTAATAATACTTTTAATTCCTCTTCTATTTTTGGTAGTTGTTCTTTTGCAGAATAATATTCACCTTCTGCTAATTCTTTCATTTCTGGGTCTTGCATTAATTCTTCTGCTTCTTCCATATCTTGTTTTGTTTTCTTATATTCTCTAAATTTTATTACTATATCTTCGATGCTTGCATGTTCTTTTATGGCCTTTTGCCACTCAGCTTGATTTGATATTACTTCTGGATCTGCAATTAGTTTTGTTAATTCTTCATATCTTTTCTCCACAGCTTCTAATTTTTCAAACATATTAACTCTCCTTTACTTTTTAGCTTCCTGTATTATACTATATTTTTGATATCTATTCAAGAGTTAATTATAAAAGAGCCTTAGTCAAGTAGACTTTAGCTCTTTTAATATAAATATTATAAGTTAATATAATTATAATCAATGTTTAAATCATCAAATATTTCTTTTTCTCTATTTGTGCATGTCAAAATAATAATTTGATTATTTGAAAATTTATTAATAATATAATTTAATGTATTTTTTAATCTATTTTTATCATAATACGCAAAAACCTCATCTAATATTATAGGCATTTTTTCATCTGATAATTCTTCTACCATAGAAAGTCTTAAAGATAAATATAATTGTTCTATAGTTCCAACACTTAAGTTATTTGCTGATATATAATTTCCATTATCTAATTCTACTATTAGCCCTTCCATATCATTAAATCTTATATATTTGTATTTGCCATCTGTTATATTAGAAATGTTTTCAGACAGGTTTCGTGTAAACTTAGGGGTAACTGTACTTTTCATCTCTTCATAAGCCTGTGTTAAAACTTCTTTCGCCAAATTAATACTCTCATTCATTCTTTTTAGGGTTGACATTTTGTTGTTATGGTCAACCATTTTCTCCTCTATTTTTGATAAATTATCTAATTTTGTTTCTGTATTTTTCTTATCCAAATTAGCAGTATGTAATTCTATTTTTTTATTATTTATATTATTTTCTATTTTTTGTATTTCATAATTTATATTTTCTAAATCATTTGATATATTTATTTGATTTTTTTCTATTTTTTCTAAATATTTATTTTTTATTTTTTCTTTTTCCAAATTTATTTTTAAATTAAAATTATTATTTAATTTAATTATTTCATTTTTTAATTCATTATTATTTTTTTCTAATAAATTAATCTCATTATTTAAATTATTTATTTCTAAATCAATTTTTTCTCTTTCTATTTTTTTATTTTTTTCTATATTTTTTTCTTTTTTTATTTTATTATTTATATTTATTTTTAAAATAATACTAAAAATTATATCCATTGGTACTGTAAGAGAAAAAATATAATTAATTAATTTATTTTTAATAAAAATAAATTGAAAAATATTTATTAATACTATTAAAACAAAAAATATTATTATTTTTTTATTTAATTGTTTTTTTTCTGAATTTATTTTATTTATTTTTTTATTATTTATTTCTAAAATATTTTTATTATTATTTTCTATTTCATTTAATTTATTTTTTAATAAATTTATTTTTTCTAAATTTTCACTTTTTATATTTTCTTTTATTTTTATTTTTTCTTTTTCTATTTTTTGATTTTCATTTAATAATTTTAATTCTTTCAAATAATTATTTTTATTTTCTAAATTATTTATTTCTCTATTTAAACAATTTATTCTTTCTTCAATTTTATATTTATCATCTTTATATTTTTCTAATTCTTGCTTTTCTCTTTCTAAATGTCCAATTTCATTTTGAAGTATATTAATCGGTTTTTCCCTAGATCTTTCTGTACCAATTTCCTCTAATTGTCTTCTATTTATTCTATCTATTGCCCTTTTATAAGAAACATTATCATCTCCAGTTCCAACTAGATTGGCTAATTTTTGAATTAATATATTTTGCTCTTTTCCTCCTAATTTTACTTCTTGTTGATTCACTACAACTGTAGATAAAAATAATTCTTCATCCACTTTAGTTTGTTCATAAAAAAATTCATTTCCCTTATTTTTATCTATATTAAATTGTTTTGATATTTCGTCTTTTTCTTTATTATATAACTTAGGATTTTTCTTTTTAAAATCTCTAAATATTTCAAACTCTTCTTTATTATCTAATTCATATTCTAATTTTCCTGAAAAATCTTCACCTGTCCAAGGTGTATATTTATCAAAATTAGAAATTTCCTTCCCTCTTTTATTTTTAGATATTCCATAAATACTATTGACAATAAAATTTAAAATTGTTGATTTACCTGATTCATTTTCTCCATATAGAATATTAATATTCGAATTAAATTCAATTTCTTTATCTTTCAATTTACCATAATTATTTATTTTTACTTTATTGATTCTCATTATACACCTCCTACTCTAACGCATCTAATCCAATCTCTATTGCTTTCTCTAGTTTTTCTCTATCTTCTTTAGTTATATTTTGATCATTCAGTTTTTCTAACATTTTTTGCACAAATAATCCTTTTAAGGTTGTATTATTTGCCATTTTATCTAAATCATATGCTATTTTTGTTTTATCTTTTATTTTTATAATTCTATTATTTGATACCAATTTAATGATTTCATAAGTATTTATTTCAAAATTTCTATTTCCAATCAATACTATTTTTATATATTGATTATTTTCTATATTTAAATTATTTATTTTTTCTACTAAATCTTCTTTAGAATTTAATTCTGTCACATCAATATTTATCTCTTTGAACTCTTCTTCATCTAATTGTATAAATTCTGTTTTTAGTTCATTCTTTTCTATCTCTCCGAACTATCATTCCATGTTCGCCTAATTCATCAAATCCTAATGAGATTGTTGATCCTGGATATACTATTTTTTGTTTTCCTTTACTATCATAATATTTTTTATGTATGTGTCCCATAGCAATATAGTCAAAACCTTTTTCTAATAACATTTTTTGTGACATTGAATTATATTGTTTATCTTCTATATTGGCCCCATCTAATGTTCCATGTATTTCCAATATATTTAATTTACCATTTTTCTCTAATTCAATTCTTTCTATCCCACTATTAACACAATAAAAATCATCAAAACCATATCCGTAAATATTTGCTTCTTCTGTCTCTATCTTTTCTATATTTGAATTAAATATTTTAACATTTGAGTTCCAACTAAATTGACTATAATATGAATTTTTAATAATTGGATCATGATTTCCAGGAGAAATAAACACATATGTATCAGGTATTTCTTTAAATAAATTATTTATATATTCTATTGTTGACCTTTTTACATATTCATTTTCATATAAGTCACCTGCAATAAATAAATATTTTATGTCATTTTCTTTTATATATTCTATAATTTTTCTAAAAACCTTGCGTTGTTCTAATCTTCTTAAATCACCCAAACCATCTCTATCTGAAAGGTTAACAAATGGACTATCAAAATGCATATCTGCTATATGTACAAATTTCATAATTTTCTCCTATCTTTTATTTCATAATTTTGATTTTACTATACTTTTTTATTTTTATCAATATTTAGCAAAAATATTTTCGTATTTTTGCTCTTTTACATAAAATATGTTATAATTAATATAGTTATAGTTGTGTTTAAAAGGAGGCATCTTATGAAAAAGGCATTATGGATTATTGGCATCATTTTTATTATAATTCCAAGTATTTTTATGATTTATCTTTCAATTAAATACTGGCGGTTATCCGAGTTAGCTTTATTGATGGAACATCATAATATTGTACTTCCTTGTTTGGTAGCTATAATACTTGGATTTATATTAATTAAAGTTGCTACAGACTAAACTTTTAAGAGCTACAAGTATTTTACTTGTAGCTCTTTTTTATTTTTATCTTATTAACTCTCATCTAATGGTCCAAACAATTCATCAAACTTCGCTTCTAATTCTTTTTGCAAATCATACATTTCTTGATCTTCATTTTCTTGAGGTAATACTGGTGCCTCTTTAGTAATATCATTTAAATCTAAAGGTGTTATTTTTTCAACATTTTTTTCAGCAACTGTAGCTTTATCTTTTACAGGTTCATCTTCAAACAAATCATCTAAAGATTCTACTTTTAAGTTTTGGACTTCATTCTCGTCTTTTTTTTCTACATATGGATTGTATGGATTATATTTTCTCCATGTTCCTCTATCTATCGTTCCTATATCATTATGACTTATTTCACATGATGCTAATCTCTTTGCCATTGGATGCTTAAAATAATAAAATTTATTTGCTTTTACAGGTTTTATTCCTTTTTCAAAAATAATACATTGATCATTATCTAATCTACGCAATTCATCTGGCGTCATCAAAGCTCTTGCCATAACCTGATCTGAAACACTTTTTCCTGTTTTCCAGTTCTGTCTATCTCTGTTAATTGAAATACTATCTCTTCCTATTGTTTTCTCTCCTAATGCTTTTGAAAAATATTCTACAGTTTTATATGAGTTACTTCCTAAAAATACATGTGTATCACAGTTACCCATTATTGTTTCATATGATTTTTCATATACCGCTTCTAACTGATCTATATTTTGTAATATTACACTAAATGAAATTTTTCTACTTCTTGATGTTGAAATCTTTTTATCGAAATCAGGTATCTTTCCAATATTTGCAAACTCATCTAATATAAAAAATGTTTGCTCTTTTAATTTTCCACCATTTTGATCCGCATAATCATATAGTTGTTGTATCATTTGTGAGAAGAATATTGTAAGTAAGAAATCATATGCAGTATGTGTGTCTGATGATATAACATAAACTGCTGTTTTTTTACTACCTATTTCTTCAAAATCTATAGTATCTGTTGATGTTAATTCTGCAATTTCCTTTGAATCAAATTTTCCTAATTTTGATTGTAATGAACTTAATATTGATCCATAAGTTTTTTCTGGTGCTATTTCTATTGACTTATAATACATTCTAGCTGGATGATCATATGGAAGTTGACTAATTAATTCTGTTAATAAATTGCTTCCACCATTATTATTAGCTGCCCTTACTAATTCAGCACAACTTGCTAAATTCTGTTCCTCTTCTGGTCTTGTAGCTATTAAGTAATAAATTAAAGCTTTTAATAACATTTCAGCCATATCATCCCAATATGGATCTGATTTCCCGCCTTCTGCTTGTTGACCTTTTACAACAACATTAGCTATAACGTCAACATCTAGCTCTGAAGATATATGCATTAATGGGTTATATCCATCACTATATTGTGGTCTTACTAAGTTTAATACTTTTATTTCATATCCTTGACTTTTTAAATATCCTGCTGTTCTATCATATAATTCTCCTTTAGGATCTGTAAATACATAAGATCCTAAACACTGATATGCATTAGGTATTGAATATGATGCAGATTTACCAGAACCTGATCCGTCCAACTACTAATACATTAACATTTCCTCTTTTATCTACAGGTAAGTAATTATCTTCTGCTAGAATGATTCCTTTATTTTTATTTAGTATTTGGTATTGTTCTCCTCTTTGACTCCAATCACTTGAACCATGTTCGATATCAGTATATTCATTTTTAGGAGCTGATCTTACAAAACCTATAAAAAAGAACACAGAGTAGAATATTGTAACCACCAATAAGTTAGAAAAGTAATCACTTCCAGCTCCATCTGAAAATACTTTTCCAAATGTACTAAAAGGTGTTCCTAATGATGGTCCAAATGTTTCTAAAAATATACTAAAATCAAAACTTCCTGCTGACTTAGCCACATGAGAACTATATGTAAACGGCGAAACAAATACTATGGCTATAAATATCCATAGTATTACATATATAATAAAATTTTTTCTATTTCTTTTTATTGCACCCTCTATTTTGTAATTCATAAATTCCACCTACTTTTCATTCGTAAAAGTTTTTACATATCTCTATCATTATCATTTTTATCTTTATCTTTTTTATCCATACCTTTTAACTTTTTATTTTCTATTAACGGTATTTCTAAATCTAATTCATGATTAAACTCATATTTGAATGTTTGTTTTGATGGCCAATAAAGCTTTGCCATTTTAATTCCCTCCTAATCTGTAATTGTTGGACTTCCGCCTAACAAATTAAGCTTATTATTTTCCTCTCTTATTTCAAATACGAAATAAGACTTATATGGTTTCAACTTACATTTTCCTTTTACTTCATTAGTTTGTTCATCAAAGTAAAGAGTTGGCTTTACTTCTTCTGTTGTTTCTGGGTCTATAATTGATATTGGTCTTTTTAGGTTTGGAGTATAATTAACCTCTTTATACACATTTGAGTTTTCAGAATATATTGTATCAAATTTGAAAGGCATTGGCTTTTTAGATATCTTTACTTTGTCTTCTTCTAAAACTCCATTATTAATAACCACCTTATCTTTGGCAAAAGATAATATTACAATTTGGTTTCCTTCCTTTTTAGGCTCACTAACATAGAAGGTTTTTCTATTTAGATTACCTACTATTTCTTCTGTATGTTCTAATCTTTCTACTGTATATTTAGGATGATCTTTTAGAAATTCCTTTTCTGTTTTATTTAATTGATATATTACTGTGTTTACTCCTTCTGGATCTGTTATACTAAAGTGTTTACCTTGCATAATATCCATTATATTCCCCCCATTTCTATGTTTTAATCCATAGTTTATCATTTGTTACAACTCTATTTTTAATTATAGCTAAAAATAGGGCTTTTGTCAATATTTTTTTATGTTAATTACCGTTTTAAATGCTTCTTGGATTAAATTTTGATATTTTATTTAATTCTTCAAATATCTTCTTTTCTTCTTGAGTTAGTTTCTTTGGAACCATAATTTTTAGTTCTGCTACTAAATCACCTCTTAGTCCGTTTTTGTTTTTATATCCCTTTCCAGGTATTTTAATAACTTCTCCACTTTGTGCTCCTCCGAGGTATGTATACTTTTGTTTGTTCGTCTATGGCATCAATATCTGCTCTAGTTCCTAATGCCGCTTCCCAAGGTGTTAAAAACAAATCAGTATATATGTCATTTCCTTTTAATTTAAATTTCTTATCATCCGTAATATTTATTTTTATTAATAGATTTCCGTTTTTTCCTCCATTTTGTCCTGATTTCCCTTGTCCTATTAATCTAATTTTTTCTCCATTTTTTATTCCTTCTGGTATTGTTACTGTATATGTTTTTGCTTCTCCAGTTTCAGTTTTTAAAGATATCTTTTTATCTAATCCGAAAAATGCCTCATGTATACTTATATTAATTTGCGTATTTATATTTTCACCTTTGACTGGAGTCTTTTTGTTTTTTCTTTCAGTATCATTATTTTCTGTATTCCCTATAAGCATATTCAATATTGCTTTCTTTTGTCCTTTTCCTGAAAAAGCTTTCTGACTTTTAGCAAATTTTGAATTCCATATTCTATCATATTTTCTTTTTGAAGATGGTACAGATAATATTTTATACGCTTCATTTATATCTTTTATTTTTTCTTCAGCCAAACTATCTCCTACATTCAAATCCGGATGATATTTCTTAGCTGAAGCTCTATATGCAACTTTTATTTCATCTATAGAAACTCTACTAGTATCTAACCCTAGTATTTTGTAATAATTTTTATAAACCATTTGAAACATCCTCCCATAAAATAGGTAAGGTTATTATATCATAAATCTAAAAAAAATCTATACTTTTTATAGATTTTTTGCTATTTATATAAGTTAAACAAAATGATGCTACTATTTTATTAATAAAATAATAACATCATTTTAAATTGTAAAATATTATCTAATTTAATACTGCCAATTTTATAATTCTGTCTAAAAGCTCTTTATAAGAAATGCCACAAGCTTCAAAAAGCTTTGGATACATACTTATATTAGTAAATCCTGGCAAAGTATTTATTTCATTAATATATATTTCTTGTGTACCATCTTCTATAAAAAAATCAACTCTTGATAATCCTTTACCGTCAATAGCTTTAAATGCTTTTATAGCTTGATTTCTTATTTTTTCTGAAAGATCTTCTTCTATTTTAGCGGGTATATCTATTTTAGATTGATTACTCTTATACTTAGCATTATAGCTATAAAATTTTTCTTCTGTTTTTATTTCTCCAACACAAGAAGCAATAACTTCCTGATTCCCTAAGACTGCACATTCTACCTCTCTACCGTTAATGCCTTGCTCAATCAAAATTTTATCATCAAAATTTGATGCGTATTCTATATATTCACTAAGTTCTTCTATATTATCAGCTTTATTTATTCCTACACTTGATCCTGAATTCGAAGGTTTTACAAACATTGGAAATTTTAATTCTTTAGAAATAATTTTTGTAATATCATTTAGTTTTAATATTGTTTCATTCATTTTATCATCAATATATATATATTCAGCTTTATATTTTCTGATATATTTATATTTAGCTTGCTTTAGATCTGTTTTTTCAAAAACTATTTTAGAATATACTTTATCCATTCCAATACTAGATGCTAACACTCCACATCCAACATATGGTATTTTACTCATCTCTAGCATTCCTTGAATAGTCCCATCTTCACCATATAATCCATGAAGCACTGGAAATATTATGTCGAGTTTTTTAATATATTGTGTAATATTTTCTATACTTTTCTTGTTTTCTAGCTGATAATATATATCTTTTTTAAGATCATAATTAATTTTCCACCAATCACCTTTGCTGTCAATATAAATTGGATATACTATATACTTTTCTTTGTTCAAATAATGTAATATAGAGTTAGCTGAAATGATTGACACTTTGTTTTCACTTGACATTCCACCAAATACAATACCTAATTTTGTTTTATAGCCCACTGTTTTCTCCTTTAAGTTTAAATATACTTTGTATAAATATATTCAAGAACTACTTCCAAAATTCATCTATTGTAATTTTATTTGCCAATTCAAAAAATTTCATACCATTAGATGCCTTAAATAGAATAATATCTTTAGATTCAGAAATATTTTTTAGAATTTCTAAAATTTCTTCTTTATTCTTTGCATTATATATGTTTTCCTTTTTCATGCCACACTTTTCTGCTTCTTCTGCAATATATTTAGAATTTTCCCCATTACAAATTAGTATATCTATATGATTTTTAGCAACCTCTGCCCCTACTTTTTTATGTAACTTTTCTGAATATTCTCCTAATTCAAACATATCTCCTAATACTGCTATTTTCCTGTTGTCTTTAAATTCTGATAAATAGTTTAATGTAGCTTTCATTGATTCAAAGCTGGCATTATATGCATCATTTATAATCTTTATACCATTATTTAATTGTTTTATCTCCATTCTTTTTTGAGTCAAAGAAAATTCTTCTATTCCTTTTATAATATCTTCTGCTTTTATTCCAAGCTCTTTTCCAACTGTAATAGCACATAAACTATTTAAAACAAAATGTTCTCCACCCACCGGAACGTTTACTATTCTGTCTTTATTATCAATATTACAAGTAAATTTACTAGAATCCCCATTTAATTCTATGTTTCTTGCAATATAGTCACTTTTATTATATATACCATAAGTTTTAATGTTCCAATTTGTATTATTTTTTTCATACCAATCATGCAATAAATCATTGTCGTTATTAATTATTACAACTGGGTTTTGATTTCCTTCTAAAATTTCCAGTTTAGCTTTTAGTATATTTTCTCTAGAACCTAAATTACCAATATGCGATGTTCCAATAT
>CAKPRW010000003.1 GCA_934183045.1 uncultured Clostridia bacterium | reverse complement strand
ATGTATTATTGTTCCCAACAATGAAACCATTAAATTAGTTTAGTAAATTTAAAAATAATAAATACCTAGATAAAGAATATTTAGTATTCCAAACAGAGAAACTATAAAAAATCATATAAACTCGAAAGTCAAAAAATAGAATAATATGAAACAATAACTGCAGAGTACCAAAAGTACTCTGCAATTTATATTATGTACAGAAACTAAAACCTACAAAAATGTAGGATTTTTCGAAAAGATGATATGATATAATGCAAAAGGAGGATCCGAAATGCAAAAAATTTTAATAGTTGAAGATGATCAAAAATTGAGAAGTGAATTAGAAATATTTTTAAAGAACAACGGGTATGATGCAGAATCTCTAAATACATTTGATAATACACTAGAAGATATATTTGAAATAAATCCTAATTTATTATTATTAGATATAAATTTACCAGGAGCAGATGGTGAGTTTATTTGTAAAGAAATAAGAAAAAAATCAAACATGCCAATTATAATAGTAACAAGTAGAGATAATGAAATAGATGAATTATTGAGCATAAATAATGGCGCAGATCATTATATAACAAAGCCATTCAATATACACATTTTACTAGCTAAGATAAGTTCGCTATTACGTAGAACAAATATGATTAGTGAAAATAACATTATAGATGCAAAGGATTTTATATTAGACATAGATAAAAACATAATACAAAAAGGAGAAAAGAGTATTGAATTAACCAAAAACGAATTTAGAATACTAAAATATCTAGTACAAAATAGAAATAAAATTGTGACACGAGAAGAAATAATGGAATGTTTATGGGAGAGCGAAAATTTTATAGGAGATAGTACACTTACTGTTAACATTACTAGAGTGAGAAGTAAATTAGAAGAACTAGGTCTAAAAGAATTACTAGAAACAAAAAGAGGACAGGGGTATATATTAAAAGGGAGTGATAATTAAATGAAATTTAAAGATTTTATAAAAGAAAAATTACTAACAATATTTTTAATATTATTTGCCTTAATAACTATAGAAATTTTTTTCATGGCTTATCCAATTGGCTATTTTCTAAAAATATATATACCAATAATTATTACAATTTCTTATTTAATAGGAATACTTTATGAATATTTTTCAAAGAAAAAATATTACGAAAATATAGAAAACATATTAGAAGAATTAGAGGAAAAATATTTAATTACAGAGATTATAAAAACGCCAGAATTTATTGAGGGAAAGATACTGAAAGATATATTAGATCAAGTAGACAAATCAATGAATGAAAATGTAAAAAAATATAAACATTCACAAGAAGATTACAAAGAATATATTGAATTATGGATTCATGAAATAAAAATACCGATAGCTAGCCGGTAAAATGATTATAGAAAACAATAAAAATTCAGTAACAAAGAGTATTGATGAAGAATTAAATAAAGTTGAAAATTATATAGAACAGGCGTTATTTTATGCAAGAAGTAATACTGTCGAAAAGGACTATTACATAAAAAAGGACAAGCTAAAAGAAATTGTAAATGAGAGCATAAAGAAAAACAAAAACATTTTAATACAAGAAAAGATAGAAATAAATACACACGATTTAGATAAAACAGTAAATACTGACAGCAAATGGATAGTGTTTATATTAAATCAAATAATACAAAACAGCGTAAAATATAGAAATAAAGAAATTAAATCAACCTTAGAGATATACAGCAAACAAGGCAAAGAAAACATAATCTTATACATAAAAGACAATGGAATAGGATTATACCTAAGCAAAAAACTATGCAACAAATTAGGAATTGCAATAGAACTAAACTCAAAATACCAAAAAGAAACAGAAGTAAAAATAATATTTCCAAACAGCAGTCACACAAACCTAATATAAAAAACAACATTACAAAAATGTAAGACACATGTAGGAAAAATCGATGGTAAGTTTTGAAAAAAGCTATTATAATTAAGTTATCTGTTAACGAGGAACGAGTGTTACAGATAACTTATGCAATTTACCGAAGGGAAATTGTAAACAATATAAGAAAAATTGTTAACGAGGAACAAATGTTACAGACAACTTATGCAATTTACCGAAGGGAAATTGTAAAGAATAAGAAGGGGGAAAAATATGAAAAACATATTAGAAGTTAAAAACATCGAAAAATATTATGGTAGCAAATCAAACTTAACCAAAGCAGTAGACAACATAAGCTTTAATATAAAACAAAAAGAATTCGTAGGAATAATGGGAGCAAGTGGAAGCGGAAAAACCACACTTTTAAATTGTATATCAACAATTGACAAAGCAACATCAGGACACATTATAATTGATGGAGAAGACATAACAAAATTAAGAGGAAACAAACTTAACAAATTTAGAAGAGAAAAACTAGGATTCATATTCCAAGATTTCAACTTACTAGATACACTTACAGCTTATGAAAACATAGCCATTTCATTAACAATAAAAAAAGTAAATGCACATGAAATAGATAAAAGAGTAAAAGAAATTGCAAAAAAATTAGACATAACTGAAATTTTAAACAAATATCCATATCAAGTATCAGGAGGTCAAAAACAAAGAATTGCATCAGCAAGAGCAATAATAACAAATCCACAATTAATATTAGCAGACGAACCAACAGGGGCACTGGACTCAAAATCAGCAAAACAATTATTAGAAACATTTGAAAAATTAAACCAAAACTTAATGCAACAATTTTAATGGTTACACATGATGCTTTCACAGCCAGTTATGCAGATCGTATTATCTATATAAAAGATGGAAAAATCTTTAGTGAATTAATAAAAGGTGATGATACAAGGAAAGAATTCTTCGAGAAGATAATTGAAGTACAAACACTTCTTGGAGGTGATTTAAATGATGTTATTTAAATTATCTATAAGAAACATGAAAAAAAGTTTTAAAGATTATGCTATATATTTTTTGACTTTGATATTAGGTGTAGCAATGTTTTATATGTTCAATTCGTTAGACAGTCAAGAAGTAATGTTGCAAGTATCTAATTCAACAAGAGAAATGATTAAGCTTATGGTAAGTTTATTAGGATATGTATCAATATTTGTTGCTATAATCCTAGGTTTATTAATAGTGTATGCAAATAATTTTCTAATTAACAGAAGAAAAAAAGAATTTGGGATTTATATGACGCTGGGAATGGGAAAGAGACAAATATCTAAAATTATAATATTAGAAACAATATTCATTGGAATTATTTCACTTATAGTAGGACTTGTTATCGGAATATTTGCTTCACAATTTATGTCTATATTAGTAGCCAAAATGTTTAAAGCAGATATGACTAAATTTCAATTTATATTTTCTGAAAATGCTTGTATAAAAACTTGCATGTATTTTGCAGTAATGTATATTGCTGTAATATTATTTAACACATTTACAGTCTCAAGATATAAATTAATCAACTTATTAAATGCCAGTAAAAAGAATGAAAAAATAAAAATAAAAAATCCGATTGTTTCTATAATTGTATTTATTGGAGCAAGCATTCTTTTAGGATATGCTTATTGGAAAGTTACAGGAGACATAAGCAGTTTTGATACAGCTGAAAAATTATTGTATCCTATTTTAATGGGAATAGTAGGAACTGTATTAGTATTTTGGTCTTTATCAGGATTTATATTAAGATTGATTCAATCCAGAAAAAATATTTATTTAAAAGGTACTAATATATTTATATTGAGACAAATTAACAATAAAATTAATACAACAGTTATAAGCATGAGTGTTATTTGTCTAATGTTGTTTATGACAATAACAATATTATCTTCTGCATTATCTTTAAAAAATTCAATGCAAAGAAAAATAAATGAGATGACTCCAGTAGATATAAATTTATCTAAAGTAGCTAATTTACAAGAAACTTACCAAAAATATGGTGCGGAACTAAAAGCTACTGAAGAAGAAATAGAAGATTCAGAAATATCAATACAAGAAACCTTAAAAAATAATGGATTTGATATGAATTTGTTTAAAGATATTGTTGAAATTCCTATATATAAGAAAAGCGAATGGACAATGCATGATAGTTTTGGAAGTTATTATGATGTAGTAAACAAAGAATATTCAATGTTATTATATGACATGCCAGAAACTTTTATAAAAATATCAGATTATAACAAAATAGCCGCATTGTATGGATTAGAACAATATCAATTAAATGATGATGAATTTATAGTAATATGTGATTATAGTAACATGATGGAAATGAGAAATAATGGTTTGAAATCAGGAAATAATACGATAACTCTAAATGGAATTACATACAAATCAAAATATGATCAATGTAAAGAGAGCTATGTTTATATGTCAATAAATCATGCAAATATAGGAATTATACTAGTACCAGATAATTGCCTTTTTACAGAGGATGAAAAAGAAAGTTTGTTACTAGCTGCAAACTATAATGCTAATACAGATAAAGAAAAGGAAAAAATAGAGGAAATGTGTTATGGTAGTGAATTAGGAATTATACAAAAATTAGAAAATAAAGGATTAAATATAGGATGTGAAACCAAAATTTATTTAGTTGAATCAAGTATAGGTTTAGCAACTATAGTAACATTTATAGGAATCTATTTAGGAATAATTTTACTAATAGCAAGTGCAGCTCTTTTGGCACTAAAACAACTAACAGAAAGTTCAGACAATATTCAAAGATATAGTATTTTAAGAAAAATTGGTTGTGATGAAAAAATGATAAACAAATCATTATTTTGGCAAATAGGTATCTTCTTTGGATTGCCATTAATTCTTGCTATAATTCACTCAATATTTGGAATACAATTTGGAATGGCAGTAATGGAAGGATTAGCAAGTAAGAAAGAATTATTACCATCAATAATAGCAACTGTTATAATTATTGGAGTAATATATGGAATATATTTCTTAGCAACTTATTTTGAAAGTAAAAATATTATCAAAAATGAAGAATAAGAAATAAAGTTTAAGAATGTTAAAAATAAACTTCTAAACGGTATGTTTGTTACTAAAACAATTGAAATAAAGAACTAAATATGGTATTATAAATATGTTAGATAATTTAATAAAATAAATGAGGGATATATGAAAAAATTTATTTTAGTAATAAATATATTAATGATAATAAGTATTAGTGTAATATCATATGCAGATCAATCGAAAACAGGAAATATAGAAGTTAATATAAGTGAAAATCAGATATCTGCAGGAGAAGAATTAGAAGTAAGCATAAATGTGACAGACGTAGATAATATGATATATGCTTATAGTGGTGAGATAGAATATGACAAAGAAAAATTTGAAACTATAACCAGTTCAAATTTTAGTATGGAAAATTCATGGGAACATTTAGAATATAACAACGAAAATGGCAAATTTGTTATAACTAATAAAGGAACCAGTGAAAATGGTCAAATACTAAGATTCAAAATTAAATGTAAAAGTAAAGAAGAAAACATAAATACAAAAATTTCTATAAAAAACTTAAAAACAGTTGATGAAACTAAAAATGAAGAAGTTGTAACTTTAAAGGAAAAACAAATAGATGTTACTATTAAAAATACTAAAAAAGAAAATAATACTGATAATAAGAACCCAAACACAGAAAATAAAGAAAATGACAATAAAGAGCCAAATACAGAAGATAAAGGAAACAATAGTAATAAAGAACCAAATGTAGAGGATAAAGAAAATAATATTAATAATGACCTAAACACAGAAAACAAAGAAAGTGATAATAACTCAAATTTGAATAAAGAAAATTCAAACACAGATAGTAACAGTCAAGATTCAAACAATCAAGTTGTAAAAAAACAAGAAGAGAAAATTTTTCAGGGTATATTGCCCAAAACAGGAAAGAACTCAAATATTATAATTCTTATGATTTGTATACTTTTAATTGTGGCAATAATCATATTAATAAAATACAAAAAAATAAAAAATATAAATAAAACTATGTTTATATTAATAATAGCTTTTACAATGACAAGTAGTATTTATATCAATGTGATACAAGCGGCATCAAATATTACATCTAAAAAGGGAGATATAGATTCAAACGGAAAAATTGATAATAATGATGTCGAATTATTAGAAAGACATTTAGTTGATTTAGAAAAACTATCAGATTCTCAAATGGAAAATGCGGATGTATATGAAGATAACACAATTAATTTAATTGATTTACATTATTTGGTGAAAAACTTAAATAATGGAGACAACAATGATTCTTCTGATGAAGATACCAATTCTTCAAAATATAATTTTAACCAAATCACACCAGAAGAGAGCAAAGTTACATATGAACCTGTATTAATGTCAAATGAAAAAATGCAAAAATATGGAATAACAGGAGCAGGAAGCCAGTGGCCGGTAGCATTAGAAAGCTCAAATGATGGAAGTTTGATGTTATACGGTATAGATGTTGCAGGAATATTCAAATCAACAGATCATGGAAAAACATGGACTAGAGCAAATTCGGGGATAACATCAAATGGTGCAGGAATGTTTGCAATAGATCCACATAATACAAATCATGTCGCAACATTAGGATTAAGTCAATATTCGTCTGTTGGTGGAATTCATATAAGTTATGATAAAGCAGAAACATGGAATAAAACTTTAAAAATAGGAATTAAAGGATATAGATACTTGTGGGATGGATTAGAATTTGATCCAACAAGTTATGATTCAAATAAAGGTTATTCAACAGATTTATATTTTTCAACACCATATAAAAGAGATACTCAAATAAGAACAAGCCCAACAGATTATAGACTTTTGACAACTTTAGAAGAGAATGAAGTAGGACTATATAAATCAGAAGATTGTGGAGAAACATTTTCTTTAGTAATAAATGATCCCAAAGTGGCAGATGGAATTATAAGATTTACTAATGAGGGTAAAATGTACATAGGTAATCAATATGGGTTATTTTTAATAAATACAAAAACAAATACAATAGAAAAAGAATATACTGAATTTAAAAATGATCCTAATAAATCTAATGAAGACTCTACAAAGGGTGTAACAGGATTAGATGTTGTAGGAAATGTGCTTTATGTTCAAACATGGGATGGCATATTTACACTTAAAGATGATATAATTACAAAAATAACAGATGATACAACATATGATAAAAGATGGCCACAATTTTTAACGGTATCACAAAAAGATCCAAATCACATGGTATATCAGTTTAGAGGTAGTGTAAATAATTATTATACAACATTAGTAAATGTTACATTTGACGGAGGAAAAACTTGGAAAATTGCTAACGCAAATATGGAAACAACATTTTATTATAATGTAAACTTTGCTTCAAGAGAAAAAGCCTTTATAATAGATCCAAGTGATGATTTAAATGTTATTACATTTGGTGGGGATAATGTTTTTAGAAGCAGTGATGGAGGGCTTAACTTTGTACAAGCAAGCGGAATATCAAATATGATGCAAGGTGGAAAATTCCAATTTAATTATTACAACCCAGATTTAATATTATTTTCGGCACAAGACTATACCGGAGTAATATCGACAGATGGAGGAAAAACGTTTACCAACTTGGTAATGGATAAAGGAAATTTCTATGCAGGTTTTGCAGCAGATGAAAATACAATCTATGGTTTTGCAAATAAAAGTTGGGGTGGAGGAACCTTAACATATTCACATGATGGAGGAAAGACATGGACTGATACAGGATTAAAAGCAAAATATGAAGAATCATCTGCATTTTATTCATCTTTGCAATCCATCACAGATCCAAATGTATTATTTGCACAAGAGTATTATTCAAAAGATAAAGGAAAAACATGGTCAGAAATGAATGGATGTGTTGCTGTATACACATATAATTACACAGGTAAAAAAGAATTATATGGAGCAAATAAAGATGGGCAAGTTGTTGTATCTTATGATAATGGAGATACATGGGAGATAGTTACAAAAAATAAATTTAGTAGTAGTTCATTGTCAGAGAAGATATATGATTTAGCGTATGATCATGTTAATAATTACATATACGTTATTGATAGGGAAACATATCAATGGGGTGGAATAGAAAGAGTATATAAATATAATATAAATACTGGTGAATGTACTAGGATCGAAGTACCTAGAGATTCTGAAAGAGGATTTACTAGAATAAGATCAATAGAAGTAGACCCTAATTCAACATCTGTAGTATATGTGGGAAGTTCAGGAGATTATTTTTCAACATCAACAGGTTTAAGCAGAAGCATTGATGGAGGAAAAACTTGGAAAGTCTTAACAACAGCAAATAATTCTAATTATGAAGCTTGGGCAAATAACCAAGGTGGATATGAAGTTTCTTGCATAAGTATAGATCCAAGAACAGGAAAAGTTTGGTTATCATCAGGTTGCTATGGACATTCAAAGATAGATCCACCATATAATAAATAAAAAAACTAATAAAATATTTTTATAGAAATTGATAAATCGTATAAGATTTATTCAAATTAAAGGAGTTTATATGTTTAATTTTTCATTTGATAAAAGATATCTATATATTATAATAGCCATAATGGTATTAATGACGGTTGCACAATATGTAACAAATCCTAGTGCATTATTTTCATTAATATTAAGTATACCAGGAGTTTTAATAGCAATAACCTTCCATGAATTTGCACATGGATGGGCAGCATACAAATTAGGAGATAACACAGCAAAAGCAGAAGGAAGACTAAGTTTAAATCCATTAAATCATTTGGATCCAATAGGAACATTATTATTAGTATTTGCTGGATTTGGATGGGGAAAACCTGTACATGTAAATCCTACTAATTATACAAGAAAAATATCAATGGAAAAAGGGGAAGCAATAGTAGCATTTGCAGGACCATTGATGAATATTATTCTTGCAATTATATTTACATTGATCTATTTTGCTATATATAAATTTATAGGGATAAAATTTATAGCGACAACAGTAGGAAGTGTTGTCATGCTATTAATCTCAGCAATAATATCAATAAATATAGGGCTAGGATTATTTAATTTGATACCATTACCACCATTAGATGGATCAAAAATTATAATGCCATTTTTGCCATATAAAGCAAAACAATGGTTTAGAAATAATGAGCAAATATTCTATTTTATTTTTGTTGCTATATGGATAACAGGAATAGCTGGAATAATAATTTCGCCAGCAATTAATGTCGTATCAACAGGTCTTATGAATTTAGGACGTCTAATATTTGGATTATAATAAATTAATATCATTCTTAACTGAAATAGTAATAATTATAAAAATAGTAGAAGAAATATGGGAAAGGAAAAATATTAGTACCAGCTAATATGGAAATGAAAATGGAAAAAGATATATTAACTTTAGGAATAGAATCAAGTTGTGATGAAACTTCTGTATCAGTTGTAAAAAACGGTAGAGAAGTTCTATCTAATATAATAGATACGCAAATTCCAATACATGAAAAGTATGGAGGAGTAGTACCAGAAATAGCTTCAAGAAATCATATTGAAGCTATTTCTCGAGTTACAAAAAAAGCACTAGAAGAAGCAAACGTAACATTTGATGACATAGATGCAATAACACCTACATATGGCCCAGGATTAGTTGGAGCTTTATTAGTAGGTCTTTCTTATGCTAAAGCATTAAGTTTTGCAACAAATAAACCATTAGTTGGAGTGAATCATATACAAGGTCATATTGCAGCCAATTATATAACTTATAAAGATTTGAAACCACCATTTTTATGTATGATGATGTCAGGTGGAAATACTCAAATTGTACATGTTAAGAGTTATACTACATTTGAAGTGTTAGGCAAAACTAGAGATGATGCAATTGGAGAAGCATTTGATAAAGTTGCAAGAGTAGTAGGATTAGGATATCCGGGCGGACCAAAAGTAGATAACTTAGCTAAACAAGGACAAGCTAATATAGAATTACCTAAAACACATTTTGATAATTTAGATTTTAGTTTCAGTGGAATAAAAACAGCAGTCATTAATTTGCATCATAAAAATCCAGATATAAATAAAGCAGATTTATGTGCAAGCTTTGAAAAAACAGTTACAGAAATTTTAATATCAAATATAGAAAAAGCAATAAATACAACACAAATAAGAACAGTAGCATTAGCAGGAGGAGTTTCTGCAAATAAATATATTAGAAAAGAATTTATGGAATTAGAAAAACAAGGAATAAAAATATATATGCCAGATCTAAAAATTTGTACAGATAATGCAGCCATGATAGCATCAGCTGGATACTATAATTTCATTTCTGGAAAAAGAGACAATATAGATTTAAATGCTATACCAAATCTAAAATTATAATTACAATTTTAAAAGCAATATAAAATTTATAAGTAGTATTTTATCAAAAAATACAAATAAATTAAAAAGTAGAAAAGGGAGAATTTAATGTCAATATTTGTAATAGGAGACTTACACTTATCATTCCATGAAAATAAACCAATGAGCATATTTGGAGCAAATTGGGAAAAACATGAGGAAAAAATAAAAACAGATTGGATAAAAAAAGTAAAACCTAGTGATCTAGTAATATTACCAGGTGACTTTTCATGGTCAACATATTTAAAAGACACATATGAAGACTTTAAATATTTGAATGAATTACCAGGAAGAAAAATACTATTAAAAGGAAATCATGATTATTGGTGGACAACATTAACAAGCATGAGAAAATATTTACAAGAAAACAATTTTAACAACATAGATTTTTTATACAATAATGCATACGAATATGAAAACAAAATCTTTGTAGGAACAAGGGGATGGGCACAAACAGACGATGCAGAAGATATCAGGCTAAACAAAAGAGAGGCACAAAGATTAGAATTATCAATAAACGAAGGAATAAAAAAATACGGTACAGAAAAAGAAATAATTGCATTCATGCATTATCCACCATTAACCCAAAGCAACATATCAAACAACGAACTAAATGAATACATAAGAATAATGAAAAAACACAACATAAAAAAATGTTACTATGGCCACTTACATGGAACATCAATAAAGGAAGCAGTAGAAGGTGAATACTTTGGAATAGACTTTAAATTAACAAGTTGTGATGGGCTCGACTTTAAATTAATAAAAATCTAAAATTGCCAAAAGGGCCGGGTCTTTTTGGCAACTTTTAGCAAGTTGGTGGTTTAGGTAAAAGGAGAAATAGATGGATTTAAATAAAGATGTTAAGTTTATAAAAGGTGTTGGGCCTAATAGAGTTAAGTTGTTAAACAAAATAGGGATTTTTACGCTAAAAGATTTAATTACATATTATCCTAGAACTTATGAGGATAGGAGTAAACCAAAGTGTATTTGTGAGTGTTTAGATGGAGAAGAGGCTTTGATAGAAGGTGTTGTATGTAATAGATTGACTGAGGTGAGAATGCCTCATAAAACTATGCAAAAGTTAGTAATAAGAGATGAAACCATGTCTGCGACTATAACTTGGTTTAATCAAAGCTATTTAAAAAATAAGTTTGTTGTTGGTAAAAAATATAGTTTTTATGGGAAGATAAGTAATCAATTTGGAAAGGTCAGCATGACATCTCCAGTGTTTGATGAAATAGGCAAAGCTCAAAATACAGGAAGAATTGTTCCAATTTATCCATTGACATTTAGCCTATCTCAAAATATTCTAAGAAAGATAATAGAAGCGGGGCTAAAGGAAACATTAGGTGAATTAGAAGAAACATTACCAGATTATATATTAAAAGAATATAATTTAGATGAGATTAATAATGCTATAAAAAATATTCATTTTCCACAAGAATTTAAAGACTTTGAAATAGCTAGAAATAGATTAGCCTTTGAAGAATTATTTTCTGTACAATTAGCATTATTGGAGTTGAAAAATAGTTATTTAACGGAAGAAAAGGGAATCCAATTTGATAAAGATGCAAAGATGTCAGATATAATAAATAAATTACCATTTAAATTGACAAAAGCTCAATTAAGAGTTTTAGAAGAGATTGATAACAATATGGAATCAGAAAAATCAATGAACAGATTACTGCAAGGAGATGTTGGGTCAGGTAAAACAGTAGTAGCCATGTGTGCTGCATATAAAGCAGTAAAATCTGGGTATCAAGCAGCCATTATGGCACCAACAGCAATACTTGCTACACAACATTTAGAAAATTTCAAGAAAATATTTGATGGACTTAATATAAAATGTGAGCTATTAATATCAGGGATGACCAAGAAGAAAAAAGAAGAACTATTAGAACGTTTGAAAAATGGAGAAATTGATATAATAATAGGAACTCATGCATTAATAGAAGATAATGTAATATTTAATAAATTAGGATTAGTAGTAACAGATGAACAACACAGATTTGGTGTTAAACAAAGAACTAAGATAGCTGAAAAAGGAGAAAATCCAGATGTATTGGTTATGACAGCTACTCCCATACCAAGAACATTAGCATTAATACTATATGGAGATCTAGATATTTCAATTATTGATGAATTGCCACCAAATAGAAAGAAAATAGAAACATTTGCAGTTAGAAAAAATATGACAGATCGAGTAAATAGTTTTATAAAGAAACAAATAGAACAGGGAAGGCAGGCATATATTGTATGTCCTCTTGTTGAGGAAAACGAAGAATTAGATTTAAAATCAGTTGAAAAACTATATGAAACATACAAAACTGAAATCTTTCCAGAATATAAAGTAGAGTACATGCATGGGAAAATGAAAACAAAAGATAAAGATTTTATAATGCAGGAATTTAAAGAAGGAAAGATTGACATACTTATTTCTACAACAGTTATAGAAGTTGGCGTAGATGTGCCAAATAGTAATATTATGGTAGTAGAAAATGCAGAAAGATTTGGATTAGCACAGTTGCATCAATTAAGAGGAAGAGTTGGAAGAGGAGAATATGAGTCATATTGTATTTTAAAATTTGAAGGTAAGAGTGATACTGTAAAAGAAAGAATGAAGGTAATGTGTGATACAAATGATGGTTTTGTAATTTCTGAAAAAGACCTAGAATTGAGGGGGGCTGGTGATTTTTTCGGAACCATGCAACATGGATTACCAGAATTTAAGATAGCAAATTTATTTGAAGATATACCAATTCTAAAAAATGCACAAATGGCAGCAAATAAAGTAATGAACAAAGATCCTAAACTAGAAAAAGAAGAAAATATTAAATTAAAAGAATTGATTAAAAACAAGTTTACAAATAGAATAGAGATATAAAGATAAAAAACATTACATAAAATTGCAATATTATGTAAAATGTGCTATAATCAAAATAAGTTAGTTAATAAGCTAACATGAAACTGATGAAGAACAATTAGAAATTATAATTGTTCAAGCACACAAAAGGGAGGCAGCGATATGTTAAAAGACAAGAAGACGAATGTAAAAGATAAGCAGCTGTTTGATAAAGTTGCTTTAATGTGTGGAGAATTAGATATGCCATTTTATCAGCGGTTATTGTTAACTAATATGGTGTATCGAAAAATTCGTCACCCTGATGAAAGGGTCGACAAAATTATTGATCTGGTTACGCAGAAAACAGTGCCGGAGCAATATAAGAGATACCGAAGCCAAACAAGGATGAAGATTTCTGTAAAAAAAGAGATTGAAACGTTGGAAGAATACTTGCATGAATGTAAGAATATTCCAGATCCAGATCTTTTAAGAGGTCAGGTTGTATCCAATACTGTTAAGTACTTTGTTAAAAAAGTGATGGAATTGGATTAAAGGCTCAAGCGGTATTTTATCATGAAGTCAAGTGTCTATTTATATTAAAATATTTATAGATGCTTGACTTTTTTTACTAAACGGCTTAATATATTAAGTAATAAATAAAAGGATGTTTGATAATATGTTACAAATAATTATAAAAATAATTTCAATATTAATGGTATTAGTAGGAATAATTTTAATATATGATGCTAGAATTATAACAAAAAGATTTTTTGGATTTGGGGATCAAAATGAAGCAACTAGTGGATTAAAAATTTTAGGTTTTTTAATTGCCATAATCGGGGGATTGATATTTTATTTTAATTTTTAATACTTTATTTAAATTTATGTTTTGACTTTCTTATATATTGAATTATTGTATACAGATGTGCCTAAATAGCATAATGTTTCTTTTTCAATATTATTGTTAATTTTGTCTAATTCATCTATACTTTTTATATCAATAGTTTTATTATCTATTCCATTTTCTTTTATATAACAACTATAATTCACATCAAAGTCTTTTATACTAATTTTTCTATTATAAAAACAATTATAATGTAACTCTTGAATAGAAGGTAAATTATTTTCTAATAATGCTCTATTCAAAATTGTTGATGAATTTTGAAATCTAGTATTTATCTCCATTAAATAAATTTCGCCTTCATAAGCAATACTATCAATACCTAAAACACCTCTATATCCCATATCTTGAAGTTTTTTTGCTACTATTTTACAATATCGTTTGAATTTTTCATTTAATTCATGTGGGAATTCTTTTTTATATGCAATATAATCACAGCCTTTATATAATAATTTATTATCACCAACTTGTATAATTTGAATCGAAGGTGGTAGCATTTGAATTTCATTATCTGATATCAATACATGCATATTTATAGGAATATTATTTTTACAATATTTGGTGACCATATAAATTTGTTCTTTGTTTATTTCTAGTTTGTTTTCACTTTTATTACTTAACACCATTGTCCCAGATCCACCAGAACCTGTAGCTGATTGTATAATAAATTCATCTATATTAGTATTAAACTTATTTTGTATTTTTTCTACTGTACAATTAATACCTTTAACTAATTCGTAATCTAATATTGGTATAAATTCTTTAAAATAATCCTTTAATTTAAACTTATCACTTAAATATTCTACTAATTCTTGATTATTTAAGCATATAACATAATCAAGAAGATCAAATTTTTTTATACTATCATAACTATTAATTTGACTATAATACATAAACCTTACTTTAGGATTTTTCTTTATTATTTCTTTTGCTTCTTTATTAAAAAAATTGTCTATTAAATCAAAATTTTTTGTGTTATTATGGTCAATAATTTTCTTTAATTTATTTTGCATCGAAATATTATTATTCCCAAATATAGTAATAGAGTTATTTATAAAGTTTGTATATTGTACTTCTGATTCTCTTATTCCAACCCAATATAAATTATCCATATAATTACATCCTTTTCTTTTAACTGCAATATGCATTAAATTATTTTTTAATATTTATACCATATTTTTTGTAAAAATACTAGTAATATATGTAGTGAACTTTAATTATATTTTCTTATTTAGTATATCAAATCAAGTTAATTTGGCGAACTGACTTTATATTTAAATTTAGGATTATTGTATCAAATATTTGTATCCATGTGATTTATAAGAACTTTAAATTTATGTTTTTTAATAATTCAATTCTTTTATTTGTGTTTCTGCTCATATTAAAATCTCTATAAAATTCCATAAGCATTTGATATTCATTATCATTACACTTAGGAAGAATTGTTTTGTTTTTGTCATAAATTATTTCTCTATTTCCATACCAACATAGGTGAATTCTGTCAAGATATTTTTTAGGAACTTTATTTAAGACTTCAATAAAATCTCTATGTAGAACTGGAGAATATTTGCCTTGTTCATATAATTTATATAGCAAAGTATATGGCTTTATATTAATAGGAAACAAATTTACTTTATCAATATTGTTTTTAAAGCACCAATTTATGCTATTAGAAGTATCTGCTTTTTGTTTTTCATCTGTTAAAAATGGACTGCCAAAGACAACATTTGCTTCTACTCCAAAGCCATATGATTTTATTAGATTAATTTTCTCAATAAAGTTAGAATTGTTTATATATTTATTTAAACATTTTTCTCTTATTACTTTATTACTGCTTTCTAAACCAAGTTCTATTACAACATCTTTATTGTATAATTTTTGTTTTATTAAGCTAAGTATTGAATCATTTATAGTTAAGTAATGTATTTCAAATATGATTACATCTATGTTAATATTTGATAATTCATCTAATAAAGTAATTATATTTTCTATTGGCATTTCTTCTGTATCTAAAACACTCCCTAAGCTATTTAGTAATAATACTTCTGGCAGCTTTTTAAAATTATTAAATACATCGTTTAGAATTTCTTTAATATCATGTGGCTTTAAGTTTTCTTTTCTTACTTTTCCATAATCACACATTACACAGTTGCCACATTTACTATATTTACACCCTGTACTATAAAAACATATTTGCAATACTTTTCCATCAAAAAAAGTATCATATTTTTTATCTGTAAAACCTTGTTTTCTTTTTTCTTCGATATGTAACCCGTATTAGTTCTTTACTTAAAAATTTATTCTCTTTCATTATCTATTAATTTACTTACCTTTCTAATAAATTCTTTATATCTAATGTTAGGAGTTTTACCATCATTTTCTTTTAGTTGTGATTTAAAGGATTCATAACAACCACATTCTAAACTTTCTGCTTGTCTTAATAATTGTTCTAATAATTTTCTTCTTTCACATGGATTAAAAGTTCCATTTATATTTCTAAAGAAATCCATTATTAATGATTTGCAATGCGGGCAAGTATAACAAGTTTGTTCTTGTATATATGGATCTTCTTTTTCTCCAAACCAAGAAAAAGTAATTAAGTTTTGAATGTCATCATCTAATAAAAGTTCTTTTGTTGTTTCAACTAATCCCCATGGATTCGCAGGCTTATACATTCCATTTTTTTGCATATATTCCATAATGGTATTTTCTTTAATACTCATCAAAAATAATACTATTTCTGCTTTTGGTAAGTTTTTATTAATACTTTTTACTGAATTTACAACAGCATCTATTCTTTCCTGTTCATTCATGAAAGGGAAACCATAAATTAAATTTATACCTAAACTCATTCCATATTTTTGTAACATATTATAGACTTCAGTTAATTTATTATTTTGAACACCAATTTTATTTATTAATTTTCTATTTTCTGGATTCATGTCTTCAATTCCAATTTCAAATCCAATTTGTTTTCTTCCTCTATTAATTTCATATATATATTGTACTAGTTCCTCTGGAATCTGACTTAAATGTGTCTCTATTAATACATGGCTAAATTTTTCACTTTCTACTGCAATTTTTATTATTTCTTTAAATACTCTACTATCAAATTCTTTTGGATCTGTTATACTTCCTAAGGATTCTAATACTAGTACATTACCATCTGTGTTTTGTAATTCTCTTTTAAAAGCTTTTATATATTGGCATGGGGTAATTAAGCATTTATCGCTAACTCCATAATTGCAATTCCAACAAGAACCAGCCATTTTCATTCTGCAACCTAAGGTCTTAAATTGTGCTTGTACTACTTTTCTATTTCCATATATATTTTCTCTAATATGAACTATCAAATCATCATGTTTTCGTACATTTTTAAATGTTTTATGTTGGAGTTTCTTATCAAATCCAGCTATTTTTCTTAAAGCATCTTTTTCTTCAGTATCAGTTAAATCAACTTTGATTCTATCTGCAAAGCTTGTTTCTTTCATTTTCTTCACCTATTATTAAATATTCTTTTTTATATCTTCCTTTTTTTATAGGATTTTGATTTCTATATCCAAATGCAACTCCACAAATTAGTTCTTTATCTTTTAATCCTAAATATTCATTTATAACATCATCTATAAATAAAACATCACAAATCCAAGTGGTATCTATGCCTAATTCTGTAGCCTTTAATATCATATGTTCTACTGCTGCTCCAACAGACAATGTATCTGCTTTAATTCTGCTAAAATAATAATCATGCATAATTACCATATTTTCGATATCTTCACCGTTTAACAATTTTTGAGGTTCTTTAATTCTATCTACATTGTTTGAATCCCATTTGTCATTATATATCAAAACGCAATTCCCAACTTGTCTTATTAAATTTGCACTTCTTTTTATTGTTGTTACAAGACCAGTATTGTTTATCCAGTTTTCCATCTTATCTGCAATATAGTTTTTTTGCTCATCTGTTAATATGTAAAATCTCCATGGCTGTCTATTTTTGGCGGATGGTGCAAGTATTGCACTTTCTATAATTTTATTCATATTTTTATCGTTTACTTTTTTATTCGTATAACTTAATGTTGTTAATCTCTTTTTAATAACTTCTGAAAATTCCATTTACAATACTCCTCCATATAACAATTATACTCTTTTATAAATATACTTTCCTGACTTTTTTAGTATCATTAAAGTTAGTTTTATGTTATAATAGATATTAATTTGAGGGAGTAGTAAAATATGAATAATTTTGATAAATTGAATGAAGTAATTAAATATATAGAAATTAATTTAACAGATGAAATATCAATAGAGAAAATTTGCCAAATTTTATGTGTTAACGAATATACTTTATATAGAATTTTTAATTTTATAACAGGAATTTCTCTTACAGAATATATTAGAAATAGAAAATTAAGTATGGCAGGACTTGAACTTGTAAATTCTAAAATTAAGATAATAGATTTAAGTATAAAATATGGATATAATTCTCCAATTTCGTTTTCAAGAGCATTTAAAAAGTTTCATGGGATAAAACCAAGTGAGGTAAAACAAAATTCCAAATATCTAAAGAATTTTCCACCGTTTACTTTTATAAATGATATTTCAAATAATATTGAACTTGATTTTAGAATACAAAAGGAAAACGAATTAAAGTTTTATACTGTTTCTAAAAAATGTAATCTACAAGATATAAAAGTTGTTGCACCTAGTTTTTGGAAAGAACTAGAAGTTAGTAATAGTTACAAAAAAATTTTTAATGATACTACTTTCGGAATTATTGAATATGATGAGCTTTTTCCAAACCCTAAAACAGCCAAATATCATATAGCTTCAAAAAAGCATTTTGTAGATAGTTCAGAACTTATTATACCAGAATCAACATGGGCTGTTTTTAATGTAAAAGAAATTAGTGGCGAAGCTATGTCTAATTTAGGTTTCTATGTTTATAAAAATTGGATACCTTATTCTGGATATAATATTAGAAATATTCCAGAAATAGAAGTCTATTACAAAGATCATACAGAATGGTGGTTACCAATAGAGAAAAACAAATAAAACAACATATGAAAAGTATGTTGTTTTTTAGTTTATTTTAGCCTTGATTGAATAGTTGGAGTATTAAAATTCAAATTTCTTTATCATATCATTTTAAAAATACAATACCAATTATAAAAAGATTCCCCCTCTGTTTTCACAGAGGGGGGAGGTGGCAAATTTGCCTCCTATTAGTCCAAATTTAGTTCTTCAAATCTTTCGCCCTGGCAACCAATACCATTATCCCCAATCTTAACCACAAAATAAAAGAGAGTACTCCCTACCAGAAATATGCAACATTTCTAGGGTATATACTAATTCCATTAGGGATTGTGACAGAAACTCCTGAATCTGTTTCATCCGTTAATGTTTCTCTTAATTTCATAAGGACATTTGTTTTTTCAAGAGAAGTTGCATCCTCAGGAAGATTTTCGAGTTCATCATATGTTTCGGTCATATTTTGGTACCAGTATCCAATATCATTTTTGGGCTGATGAAAGAATATTGATACCACACCTTCTGTTAGGTTGTTTTTCTCTGCATATGAAATCGCTTTTTCAAGTTCTTCCTTTGCACGTTCAACAGTATTAGCATCAGCTGCTCTCTTAAGGTATTGAGTGCAATTGATTTCAAACTGTACTTCTTTTACAGTCCGCACAGTTGACCATGCACAGGATACTATTGTCGTTATGATAGCGAACACCATCATTTTTTTTCTTGCTTTTTTCATTTTGCGCTTTTTTGTTGCTTTTCCCATGTTGATCTCCTCCTTAATAATTGTTTTAGGGACATATAAAATATGTATACACATCTGTTATAACATAAATTACATAATTTGTCTATTGTACTGTGGGCTATTCCATACACATTATGCTTTTTTTCTGAAATTTATACTATCACATAAATATAATACCACTTTATTTTGTTATGTTGTTTTCATTTTCATAAGTTTAGCCATTGCAAACATTACAAACTTATATTTTTCAAATATTCTTCTAATTCTGATAACTTAATTTTTTAGTCAAGTTATTAATATATACATCTTTCGCACCGTCCTTTCGTTTGAATGATTTTAATATTGTTTTTAGGCAACAAAAAAATCAACCAGATTTTATTCTGATTGATTTTTATATGTATCTGTTCAACTAGTTCGAACAGATACATCGTTGGTGCGGATGAAGGGACTCGAACCCCCACGTCGTTGACACTGGTTCCTAAGACCAGCGCGTCTACCAATTCCGCCACATCCGCATATATAAATAATTAACTGACACTAACTATAATAGCATATAAATACTTTTATTGTCAAGATATTTTTTATATTTTTGAAAGATGAATATTTTTTTTCATTTTTGGAAATATTTTTAATAAAAGAAAAATAAAAAAGGAGGAAAAAATGGTATATACAGTAACTTTAAATCCTGCTTTAGATTATATACTAAAAACCAAAAAATTTGAAATAGGAAAAGAAAATAGAAGTACGGAAGAAATAACACTTCCAGGGGGAAAAGGAATAAATGTATCTCTAATTTTAAAAGAATTAGAAATAGAATCAAATGCAATAGGATTTATAGCAGGATATGTAGGAGAAAAAATAGAGCAACTAATAAATGAGAAAGGAATAGAAACTGACTTTGTAAAAATCCCAAAAGAAGTATCAAGAATCAATGTAAAAATTACTAATAAAGAGGATGAAACAGCTATAAATTGTAAAGGACCATATATAGAAAAAATATATATAGAAAAGCTATATGAAAAATTACAAAAAATAAATAAAAATGACACACTAGTACTATCAGGAAGTATTCCTCAAGGCATTTCAAATGATATCTACAAAGAAATTTGTAAAAGAATTAAAAATACACAGGCAAAAGTTGTTGTTGATGCAACAGGAGATTTGTTAATAAATACTTTAGAATATCATCCATTTTTAATAAAACCTAATATTAACGAATTACAAGACATTTTTAAAACTAAAATATCTAATAAAGACGAAGCGCTTGAATATGCAGAAAAGTTACAAGAAAAAGGAGCAAAAAACGTACTTGTATCAATGGGAGGAGACGGATCAGTTCTTTTAGATGAAAATGGATATTCATATAAGATGAATCCAATTACCAATGGAGAAAGAATAAATACAGTAGGGGCTGGAGATTCAATGGTAGCAGGATTTATAGCGGGTTATGAAAAGTATCATAGTTGTGAAAAGGCATTACAACTAGGGGCTGCTTGTCGGAACAGCAACGGCAAGTTCTACATTTTTGGGAACACGAAAAGAAATTGATTATTTATTTAATAAATTATTGTAAGAGTAAGAAACTTTATATAAATAAGAAAGGAAGGAAAAATGAAAATCACAGACTTATTAAATTTAAATTCTATTGACTTAAATGTAAAAGCTTCGAGTAAAAAGGAATTAATACAAGAAGCGGTAGAATTAATGAATAATAACGGAAATATAAAAGATAAAGATCAATATTTAAAGTTAGTAGAAAAAAGAGAGGAAGAAGGATCAACAGGAATAGGAGAAGGAATAGCGATACCACATGGAAAAGGAAAATGCATAGCAGCTCCTGGACTTGCTGCGATGGTTATACCAAATGGAGCAGATTTTAAATCTTTAGATGAAAAGCCTGTTAATCTATTATTTTTAATAGCAGCTCCTGATTCCGAGGAAAATCTTCATTTAGAAGTATTAAGTAGACTATCAACATTATTAATGGATAAAAAATTTAGAGATGAATTGCTTGATGCAAAAACAAAAGAAGAATTTATAGAAATAATTGATAAAGCAGAAAAAGAAAAAATAGATGAAGAAAATAAAGAAAAAGAAGAAAATTATCAATTGCTTGGAATTACAGGATGTCCAACAGGTATTGCACATACTTATATGGCAGCAGAAGCATTAGAACAAATGGGAAATGAATTAGGGCATAAAATAAAAGTTGAAACTCAAGGACAATCAGGTGCAAAAAATATATTAACAGATGAAGAAATAAAAAAAGCTAAAGCAATTATAATTGCAGCAGATATTAATATAGATAATATGTCTAGGTTTGATGGTAAAAGGGTATTAAGAGTAAAAGTATCTGAAGGTATTCATAAACCAAAGGAGTTAATTGAAAAAGCTATTAACCATACAGAAGAAATACCAGTTTATTATCATAAACAAGATGAAAATGGAGAAAATGTAAAAGGAAATATTGGTGGAAATATATATAAACATTTAATGAGTGGTGTAACACATATGTTACCGTTTGTAGTTGGTGGAGGAATTTTAATAGCCATAGCATTCTTATTGGATGATTATTCAATAGATCCATCAAACTTTGGAATGAATACACCTGTTGCAGCTTTTTTTAAGACAATAGGTGGAATGGCATTCGACTTTATGTTGCTAATATTAGCTGGATATATTGCAATGAGTATTGGAGACAGGCCAGGTTTAGTTGTAGGATTTGTAGGAGGAGCAATTGCAAAGGCTGGAACTACATTTACTTCATTTAGTAATCCAGACGAAGTATTAATAAGTTCGGGATTTTTAGGAGCATTAATTGCAGGATTTTTAGGGGGATTTGTAATTTTATTTCTAAAAAAATTATTTAACTTTATGCCTAAAAGTTTAGAAGGAATTAGAACAATATTAATATATCCTGTAGCAGGAGTACTATTAATAGGAATTATTATGTTACTTATAAACCCATTTGTTGCAGCAATAAATACAGGATTAAACAACTTCTTATTTTCATTAAGTGGAATAAATAAAATTATACTAGGGGCAATTCTTGCCGGAATGATGTCAGTTGATTTAGGTGGTCCAGTAAATAAAGCAGCATATACATTTGGAACTGGAATGTTAGCAGAAGGACATTATGAAATTATGGCTGCTGTAATGATTGGTGGAATGGTAGCTCCACTTGCAATAGCAATTCTTGCGACATTTTTTCCAAGAAAATTACCAAAAAAAGAAAGACAAGCTGGATTATTGAATTATGTTATGGGATTTTCATTTATATCAGAAGGAGCTATACCATTTGCTTCAGCAGATCCATTAAGAGTTTTAGTGTCATGTGTAATTGGATCAGCAATATCAGGAGCATTATCAATGGCGTTTAATTGTACTTTGATGGCTCCACATGGAGGAATTTTTGTATTACCATTAATAGGCAATCCTTTAGGATACACAATAGCTTTAATAGTTGGATCGCTCGTATCAGCAGGAATAATGGCAGTATGGAAAAAAGACGTATGGGGAAAAGAAGAACAAAATAAAAATTAACCATTAAAGGAGTAAAATTATGATAAAAGAAATTATTATGTTAGATAATGAAACAGGGATACATGCAAGACCAGCAACAGAAATTGCTAAAATTGCAATGAAATATAAAAGTGATATAAATTTGGTAGTAAATGAGAAAAAAATTAATGCTAAATCACCGCTTACAATTATGGCAGCGGGAATAAAGTCTAAAACAGAAATCGAAATTGAATGTGATGGAGAAGATGAAAGTGATGCAATGGAAGAAATAAAACAAGCTTTTGAAAACAATTTTGGTGAGTAATATATCATACAATTTATAAGCGTTATTAGTTATACAAATAGTACAATGTTAATTAGAGAGGATGAAAGTAATATGATTAAAGGAAAAGGTGTTTCAGAAGGTATTGCATTTGGAAAAGTATTTATATTAGAACATGAGGAAATAAAAGTAGAAGATACAAAAATTGAAGATACAGAAAATGAGATAAATATTTTTAATAAAGCTTTAAACAGTGTTATAGAAGAAACTCAAAAACTAATTCATGAATTAGCTGGAACAGAAAAAAATATTATGGAAGCATATTTAATGATATTACAAGATGATACATTAATACAAGAAACTAAAAATTTAATAACATTAAAACAATATAACGCAGCATATGCTACAGAACAAGGTTTTAATAATATAATAAAAATATTTGAAAATATGGATGATAGTTATATGGCTGCTAGAAGCTCTGATATAAAAGATATGAAAAATAAAATTTTATCAAAAATATTAAACAAAGAAATTATAGATTTATCTGAATTACCAGAAAATACAGTAATTGTAGCAAATGAACTTACAACATCAGATACAGCAAAGTTAAATTTAAAAAATATTGCTGGAATTATAACAAAATTAGGAGGTATAACTTCACATGTATCAATCATGGCAAGAACAAATGAGATACCGGCAATTGTGGATGTAGAAAACTATAAAAAAGAATTTAAAGAAAAAGAATTTGTTGCAATGAATGGAACAACAGGAGAAATTTTTGTAAATCCATCTAAAGAGAGAATAGAAGAGTTAAAAAGACATAAGCAACAAATAGAAAAAGAAAAACAAGAGTTAGAAAAATACAAAAATAAAGAATCTAAAACTATAGATAATCATAAAGTAGAAGTTCTATCTAATATTGGAATTCCTAAGGATGCAGATATTGCAATAAATAATACAGCAGAAGGAATAGGATTATTTAGAAGCGAGTTTTTATATATGAATTCAGATAGATTTCCAACAGAAGAAGAGCAATTTAGAGCATATAAAAATGTAGTACAAAAATTCAAAGATAAAAAAGTTGTTATCAGAACATTAGACATTGGTGGAGATAAAGATCTAAAATATATGAAATTACCAAAAGAAGAAAATCCTTTTCTAGGATATAGAGCAATTAGAATATGTTTAGATAATACAAAATTATTTAAAACTCAGCTAAGAGCTATATTAAGAGCTAGTGAATATGGTAATATATCAATAATGATCCCAATGATTTCATCTTTAGAAGAATTAAAAAAAGCAAAAGAAATAATCAAAGAAGTAAAAAAAGATCTAATTAATGAAAATATAAAATTTAAAAAAGATATAAAAGTGGGAATAATGATAGAAATACCGGCAACAGCTTTAATAGCTGAAGAGCTTGCCAAAGAATGCGATTTTTTCAGTATAGGAACAAATGACTTAATTCAATATACAGTGGCAGTTGAAAGAGGAAATGAAAAAATTGCAGACTTATATACCAAATATCACCCAGCTGTTATAAAATTAATAAAACTTGCTATAGATGGAGCACATAAAAATAACATAACTTGTGGTATGTGTGGCGAAGCAGCTAGTGATCCTCTATTTATTCCATTATTAATAGGGTTAGGATTAGATGAATTTTCTATGAACGCAAGTAAAGTTTTAAAAGCAAGAAAAACTATAATAAATTTAAATTATAAAAGTTGTGTAAAACTAACAGAAGAAGTTTTAAGATTAGCTTCTAGTGAAGAAGTGAAAAAGCAACTTGATGATTTTTTTATAACTAGTAATTAAAATTAATTATAATTAGTTTTTATTATAAAAATCAAACATAAAAATAAAAGCACATTTTAATTAGTAAGAATTAGATATTCAAAATTTTTGATAAAAGTTAAAAAATAAGATATTTAATTCTAAAAATTAAATGTGTTTTTTATTATAATAACAACAAGTAGCAGAATAAACTTATTGTAAAAAAATATGCTATATGTTAAAATAATATAGAAATAAAATGCGAAATTATATATATTCAAAAAAGAATTAGGAGTTGTGCAAATATATGAAAATACAAAAAAACGAAGAATATATTGTAGAAATAATAGACAACGGATTTCAAGGAGAAGGAATTGCCAAAATAGATGGTTTTACAATATTTATACCAAATGCAATTAAAGGAGAAAAAGTAAAAATAATAATTGTAAAAGTACTATCATCACATGCGTTTGGAAAAATAATAGAAATAATAAATAAATCCCCACAGAGAACTGAAAGCGATTGTACTACATATAAAAGATGTGGAGGGTGTAATTTAAGACATATAAAATATAAAGAAACACTAAAAATAAAGCAAAATGCAGTTCAAAGCTTAGTAAATAAAACATTAAAAAACAAAAACGAAGTGAAAGAAACAGTAGGGATGGAAAATCCTTATAACTACAGAAATAAAGCACAATATCCTATAGGAAAAGATAAAAATGGAAAACCTGTAATTGGAGTATTTGCTAATAGAACACACGAAATAATACCAATCGATAAATGCATGATACAAGATGAGAAAACAGAACAAATAGCAAAGTATATATTTGATTTTATTATAAAAAATAATATAAGCATTTATGATGAAAAAACAGGAAAAGGATTAGTTAGACATATAGTGACTAAAATAGGAAAGAAAACAAAAGAAATAATGTGTATTATTGTTATTAATGGAAACCAAATTCCAAAGGAACAACAACTAGTAAAAGATGTAACAAATCAATTTCCAGAAGTAAAATCAATTGTAAAAAATATTAATACTAAAAATACAAATGTTATATTAGGTACTAAAAATGTTGATCTATATGGAAATGGATATATTCAAGATATACTAGGAGAGTATACTTTTAATATATCACCTCTTTCATTTTATCAGGTAAACCCAATTCAAGCAGAAAAATTATATGAATTTGGGGTTAAGGGGGCTAATATAAAGAAAGAGGATATTGTTTTTGATTTATATTGTGGAATAGGAACTATCTCTTTGTTTATGTCCAAATATGCAAAAAAAGTCTATGGAATAGAAATTGTTAAAGAAGCGGTTGAATCAGCTAAAGAAAATGCTAAGATTAATAATGTGAATAATACAGAATTTATTGCTGGTGATGTTGAAAAAGTTTTAGATGATTTATTGAATAAGCAAAATATTATTCCTAATGTTGTTATGTTTGATCCACCACGTAGAGGACTTGACGATTTGACGATTAATAATATTCTGAAGATTGCTCCTAAAAAAGTTGTATATATTAGTTGTAATCCTGCTACTTTGGTTCGTGACTTGAGCAGATTTGAGAAGGCGTATGAGATTGTAGAGATTCAACCAGTAGATATGTTTCCATTCACAAGCCATGTGGAGTGTGTAGCAGTGCTACAACTAAAACAAGACATGTAATACTTGATTTCGATATAGTTTCAGAGATTATAACTTTTGAATAAAAAGGTGGATTTGGGAAAGAAAAACATCAAAATTTAGGTGTAAAAGTTAAAGTAATTGCATAAGTGGTAAGTGGAAACACATAAATTATTTTTTGGAAAATTGAGCAAAGTGTTTGAAATACTAGGAAATATGAGAGTGTATCTACTGTGAGCATAACAGGGATAACTTGTGTTGATTAGTAGATATGAGGAAAACTTAGGTATTTCAAGTGTTACAGAAAATTTATTGAAATGAGTTATAGAGAATCTTTATTTAAATAAGTGTCAGTAGATATGTGCTGATACTTATTTTTTTATAGGACGAAAAATTAGGAAAATCCGTCTTATAAAAATTTATAGAACGAAAAAATCGAAAATTTCGTCCTATGGAGTTTTATATCACGAAAAAACTTAAAAATTCGTGCTATAACATTTGCAAAATAAATTTAATCTCCAATAAAAATAATATCAAGAGTAAAATAAACTCACTGCCGTTTGCTTTTGACATTATTTCCATTGGGGATTTTGTTGGAGTTAAGCAAATGTAAGGATAAATATGTTTGGAAATCTTGGAAAATACTATGAAAAATTGTTAATATGTGGTATAAAATAAGAAAGAGAGTAGGAGAGCTGTTATGGACTTTTTGAGAGCAGAAAAAGCATTTAAAGAATACTTGAAAAACTATAATGTAGAAGATAGAAGCATTGCATTAAAGATAAGACATACTTATGAAGTGATTAATAAAAGCGAGTATATAGCGGAAGGATTAAAATTAGACAAGGAAAATATTGAACTTGCAAAAACAATAGCATTGTTGCATGATATAGGAAGATTTGAACAAGTAAAAAGATTTAAAGAGTTTAACGATAAAAATATTGAACATGCAGAATTTGGAGTAAAAGCTTTACTTGAAGATGGATTAATTACACAATTTATTGATGATAGAAGCTATGACAATATAATTTATAAAGCGATATATAATCATAATAAATTTAAAATAGAAAATGATGTAAACAGTAAAGAATTATTACATTGTAAAATAATAAGAGATGCAGACAAACTTGATAATTTTAGAGTTAAGCAAAAAGATGAATTAGAAGATATCTTCCCAAAGATATATAACAAGGAAACTATAAATTATGAAAACATAAGTAGCAAAGTATATGAAGATTTTATGAAACATAAATGCATAAAATTAGAAGATAGAAAAACAATCATTGATTATTGGGTTTGTGTGATTGCATTTATATTTGATTTGAATTTTGATATATCTTTGCAATACGTAAAAGAAAAAAATTACATAGATATTTTGATAGATAGAATTGAATATAAAAATTATGATACAAAACAAAAGATGGAAGATATAAGAAAATGTGCTAAAGAATATATAGAAAATAAATGCAATTAATAATTAAGGTGGTGTTAAGATAAAATATGAATAAGCCAATAAGAAAAGCAGTAAGATGCTATTTAATAAAAAACAATAATGTGGTGGCAACTACATATAAACAAGGAAATAAAGAAGAATATTATGACATACCTGGTGGTAAAATTGAAGAAGGAGAGTTACCAGAACAAACAGCTATAAGAGAGATGAAAGAGGAAACAGGACTAGATGTTAAAGATTTAACGTATAAAGGAAATATGATAATTGAATATCCAAATAGAATATTTGATTTTGATGTATTTCTTGCAAGTGATAGTGAAGGAGAATCACAAGAATTTGAAGAAAATACATCAGAATGGATTGAAATACAAGAGATATTAAAAAAAGAAAAAATATTATCTAACATAATAGTTTTAGATAGGTTTTTTATAAAAGGTTTAATAGATGATAATTATAATTTCAAAATGCATATTGATGTAGATGAGCAAGAAAACATTTTAGCTGTAAAATATAGTTTGGAGGGAAATATAAATGAAAGTGATAGCAGGTTGTATAATTAGAAAAAATAAATCCAAGAGTGATAACTTTTATCCTAAAAAGTGGCAATGAAATCAAGAGAGAAGAAGATAAAAATTTAATTGCTGAGAAAAAACTTGGTAGTTCAAAACTATAAAAATCAACAGTCATCATGCGAGGCTAGCAAAAACTATCTCCAGAAAGTGTCCGAGCCATGTGAAGTGTGTAGCAGTGCTACAACTAAAACAAGACATGTATACTTGATAATGATGAAGATGGAGTTGCAGTATTTTTAGAAAAACTACTAAAAGAAATGGAGAAAAACAATGAAAAATAATTACAAAAATGAAATAGTAAAAAAGGAACAATAAAAATGAAAAATAGTTTTTTAAACAGAACATTAAAAGGAACAAAATTTTATATAGTATTAACACTAATATTAAGTGCAATATATTCAAGACTTTTAGTTTTAATACCAATGTTCATACAATATGCACTTGATGGAATTATAATGGGAGATGAAAGTGTAATTCCAACTTTAATAAGAAAACTATTCTATTCAGATAGTAAAATATCAAAAATTATAATACTTGTTTTGGTGTTAATATTAGTAAATGTATTAGTATTTATAGTAAATTATTTGAAAAGCAAAATTAACACAAAATTCAATTTGAAAATAAATAGGAATGTTAAAGAAATAATATTAAAACATATACCAAAAATAGAATATATGCAGTTTAGCAGTATAGATAAATCTAATGTAATACAAAGAGTAAATAATGATGCTATAACTTATTCAGAATTTTTTAATTCTCAAATAAATCTATTTTTTGATACAATTTTTATTATTATATTTGCAGTTGCACAAACTTTAAAATTAAATAGCACTATAGGATTATTTATAGGCATAATTTGTTGTTTAATAGTTCTTTTATCAATATGGTATTTTAAGGTTTCAAAACCATTAGTTGAAGACATTGTTGATATGAATAGAGAGGTAATAAATAGAACAACAATAGGAATTGAAGAATCTAAGATGTTAAAAATTTTTAATAGAAAAGATAAAGAGATAGAAGATTTTTCGAAAATGAATAGCCAGTATAAAAGAAAAGACATAAAATTAGCTAAAATAAAAGTATTATATGGAATAGGAACGCATACTTTAAGAAATTTTAAAGAACCATTTATATTATTATGGGGTGGAATTTTAGTTGTAAAAGGAGAACTTACACTTGCAACAATATCAATATTATTAACGTATAGTACAAAAATATTAGAGTATGTATATAAATCAGTAGATAAATTAAAGGAAATCAATGAGTTTATAGTTGCTTATAAAAAATTAGCAGAGCTAATGAAATTAGAAGAAGATAAAGAAGTGAATCCTGATGTAAAACTTGATGGAGATATTGTTTTTGAAAATGTTTCTATAAAATTAAATGATAATACGATATTGCAAGATTTGAATTTTACCATAAAAAAGAATGAAAATATAGCAATTATCGGAGATAATGGTTCAGGAAAAACAATTATATCAAAAACAATGTTAGGATTTTATGATTATACAGGAAATATCTATATAGGAAAATACAATATAAAAGATATTAGTAAAAAAAGTTTAAGAAACTACATAGGAGTGGTTCTCCAAGATTCATATTTGTTTACAGATACAATTAAAAATAATATTAATGTAACGAATAAAAATATTGAAGACAAAAAGATATTAGAGGTATTAAAGTTAGCTGAAATATATGAAGATATAAAAGGATTTGATAATACAATTAATTATATGATAGGTAAGGGCGGAAACAATATTTCTGGAGGTCAAAAACAGAGAATAGCAATAGCAAGAAGTCTAATTAAAGAAAATAAATTCATTATTTTTGATGATTCATTATCAAAGCTTGATACAAAGACGAAAATTAATATATTAAATAATATTATAGAAATGAAAAAAGGAACAATCATTATTTCGCATGATTCAGAAGTTGTAAGAAAATGTGATAAAGTTTTATTTATCAATAATAAAACTATAGAAGAAGGCTCTCATGAAGAATTAATGAAAAACAATATGTTATATAAAGATATTATAGAAATAAGCAATAACAAAATATTAGAAGATGAGGAATTATAAATAATGTTAGAGGAAATTTTAAAAAATTATAGAAAACAAGCAGTTAAGATAGCAATTCGGATGGTTTATTACTAGTGCTATGGTTGTAGCTTTTATAGCTTATACAATAATAATGGTAGAATATGCAATACCAAGTAAAAATATAAATTTAATACTAGTATTAGGTATAAGCTATTTTGGAGTTAATATATTGAGGTCAATTGCGACATTTTTTGAAGATTTTAATGATACAGGATTTGAAAAAGAATTACAAGCCGATTATCGTGAGAAAATTTATAAAAAATTACAAAATACTAAACAAAGTAATTTAGATAAAATAAGAGTAGGAGAAATACTAGAAAATATTATAAATGACACTAAAGAGTTCTCTATGTGGTATGGAACTGGAATATGTAGATCATATTTTGCGGGAATAGTAAGATTAGTAGGAACATTACTTGTTCTAGCTTATTTAAATATTCCTATTGTTACAATAACTTTTTTAATATATATAATAGGATTTTTTGTAACACATATTTTCAATAAAAAATCAATTCAATATACAAAGTTGAAAAGAGAAGCAAATGCTAAAATATTAAACTGGTCTAATGAACAAGTTCAAGGATATTCTACAATAAAAGCATTAGAGATTGAAGAAGAGAGATTAAAAGAATTAAAAATGTTAATTTCACAATATGAAAAGTCAGCCAATAAATTAGAAAAAAATATTAGAATATATAGTTGCTTATATGATTTTATAGTTTCTTTTGTAGGAGTAATCAATATACTAATAGGTTCTATTAGTGTAGAGCAAGGAATTATAACATATGGTGCTATGATAATACTTGCAAGATACATATCTTCGCCAGAAACATATGCTAGATGGGTAATAGAAGGATTTCAATATAGAAATGTTGGGAAAATATCGTATGAAAAAATAAATAATATTTTACAAAATGAAGAAGAAAATATTGATATTGGAATTGAACTTAAGAAAGTAGAAAAAGTTGAATTTAATAATGTTAGTTTTTCATACAATAGTGAAAAAAATGTATTAAATCATATATCATTTGAAACGCAAAAAAATCAAAGTACCGCATTAATAGGAAGAACTGGTAGTGGAAAGACAAGTTTAGTAAATTTACTATGTAGATTTTATGATGTAGATGAAGGAACAATTAAAATAAATGGAAAAGATTATAGAGAATATAGTATAAGAAGTTTAAGAAACAAAATAGGATATATAATGCAAAAAGTTGTAATATTTGATGGTACGATTTTAGAAAATATAAACTATGCAAACAAAGATATTTCAAAGGATGAAATAATTGAAATTTGTAAAAAGTTAAATTTACATGAGAAGATAATTAGCTTAAAAGATGGATATGAAACAAGGATTTCAAGCGATACAGATATTTTTTCAACAGGTGAAAAACAATTGTTGAATTTCACAAGGGTTATGGTAGAAGATCCAGAAATTATTATATTAGATGAAGCAACAGCATCACTTTCGTATAAATCGGAAATGCTGGTAAGGAAAGCAATTGAGGAGATAACAAAAGGAAAGATAAGTTTTATTATAGCACATAGATTGTCAACAATAAAAAATTGCGATAAAATATTGCTTATGAAAGATGGAAAAATAATAGAAGAAGGAAATCACAATGAACTTATAGAAAAACAAGGAGAATATTATGAATTAGTAGGATCTTAATAAAATCCTCTATACAAAGATTCTAAGGTGTTTTATAATTAGAACAAGAGCCAATAGAATTTGAGACTGAAGATCCATATTAATTATTTATATAATTCGGAATTGTCTTAAAAAATATTTGATAGTTGAAAAAATGTAAAAGTGTTTAATGGAGGAATAAAGCGATGAAAATAGTTAAAGAAGAGCATGCAAAAAAATTCAAATATGCAGATACCAGTTCAGTGCTAGAATATTCAATAGATTTAAATGAAAAAAATTTAGATTTCTGTATAAATGAAATAAACGGAAGATATCCAGAAAAAGGATATTGTTCAAATTTAGAATGCGAAGAATTATGTTACGTATTAGAAGGTAATGGAACAATTTATAAAAGAGATGATGAATGTTTTAGGTTTAAAAAAGGAGATATTATATTTATAAATAAAAAGGACATTTATTATTGGGAAGGTTCATTTAAACTTGCAATTGTATGTACTCCAGCATGGAATAAAAATCAATGTAAATTGTTTGACGAATAAATACTAAATTAGAAATAAAGAGATATTTTATGGAGCATAATGTATGCTAATTTAATCATAGGAGGAAAAAATAAATGGAAAATTATTTTATAATTCACGGCTCATTCGGAAGTCCATTTGGAAATTGGTTTAGTTGGTTATATGATTTTATAACAGAAGATGGCAAACAAGTATATGTGCCAGATTTTCCAATAGGAGTAGGATATCAAAATTATGAAAATTGGAGTAAGTTGCTAAAATATTATTTGGATTTAGGACTTATAAATGAAAATACAACAATTATAGGACATAGTATTGCACCAATATTCATATCAAAATTTCTAGTTGAAAATAAAGTAAAAGTTAAGAAATTAATATTCGTATGTGGATTTAATAATTATCTAGGCATAAATGAAGAATATGATAATGTTAATAAATCAATGTATTTTGACAACTTGGAAGATGTAAAACATTATGCTAATGAAATAATTTGTTTCTATTCAGATAATGATCCTTATGTAACATATGAAGTGGAAAAACACTTTGCAGATAAAATTGCAACAGAGCAAATTTTAATACCAAATGCAGGACACATTAATAGCGAAAGTGGATATGACACATTTGAAGATATAGTAAGTTATTTATAATAGTTATATTGCGTAAATTATTGGTAATTTATGCAAGTTTTGACAAGTAAATAGAAACTCCCTCTTTGTAAGAGGGAGTTTTAGCGTTTATAAACGAACTAACCACATTTAAGTATGTAACTTTAAATAAAAGATGTAATATTTTTTAAGTAATATTAAAATATTGATAAAATACTATGAAGATTTTGGGATTTGTGATATAAAATAAATGATAGAGATATTAAAGACAAGTTATCTTAAAGGAGATTGAAAAGTTTATGAAAATATATAATAAATTAGTAAGAGATAAAATACCAGAGATCATAAATAGCGAAGGTAAAGTAGCAATAACGAGAAAGTTGAATGATGAAGAATATTTAAATAAATTAAACCAAAAACTACAAGAAGAAGTAAAAGAATATTTAGAAGATAATAATGTCGAAGAATTGGCAGATATAGTAG
>CAKPRW010000002.1 GCA_934183045.1 uncultured Clostridia bacterium | reverse complement strand
GATTATTTTATCCTATTGTAAATTCTGGACAATCAAATGGAAAATTATTTATACAGCAAGAATTACTATTAAATTTTAATGTAGAAAAAACAGCCTTGATAATTGGAGGAATATTATGCATTTCACGTATAATAAGAGTTATTTCTAATATAGCTTTCAATAAGATACATAACAAATATAAAGAAAAAGTAGGAGTAATTTTACCAATATTATTAAGTATATCTATTCTTTTAATGATATTGGGATCATTTATTGTAAACTCTACAGTTCTAAAATTTAGTGTTATGAGTTTAGGATATATAATTATATTATTTATTCGAGATCCTTTTAAAGTATACATGCAAGACTTAGCACTAAGAAATGTTGGAAAAGAAAAGCAACAATCATTGTTAACAACAATGGAATTATCGAGAAAAATAGGAAGATCAATAATAAGTTTAAGTTTTACAATAATTTTGAGAAATAATCCTATGATTATAGTAATAGCAATATTATTTATATTATCAATTATAGAAATATTAGTTAGTATAAAATTATATAAATTAATTTTTAGCGAAAAAGAATATACAAAATAGAATTAAAGGAAAAATGGAAAATTTATTACCTTCTCCTGAGGAAATTAAGAAAAAATTGTAAATACTAAAATAAACTAAAAAAATTTTATAAAGAAAGAAACGTGATTATATGATAAATTTAGAATTATATAGAATATTTAAAATTGTAGCAGATGAAGAAAACTTAACTAAAGCAAGTGAAATTTTGCATATTTCACAACCTGCTGTAACTAAACATATTAAAAATTTAGAAAATGAATTAAATGTGAAATTATTTAAAAGAAGTAAATATGGTATGATACTAAATGAAAATGGTAAAAAATTGTATTTACAAATAAAGGATCCTATAGATATTCTTTCAAAAACAGACTCAATATTTAATACACATAAAAATATAAAATTAGGTATACATGTAAATATGCCAGATAGAATATATAACAACGGCATTTCAAATTTCTATGAAAAAAATAATAACAATATTATTAATATAAATAAGTTAAATACAAAAAATATGTTTTTGGCATTAGAAAAACAAGAAATTGATCTTGCTTTTTCCAAGAAATATAGTGATGAATTGTATGATACGAATAAAATTAAATTTATAAGTATAGGAAATTTTCATGATATTTTTGTTGTAAATAGCAACTCTCAATATTTGAATAAAAAACTTTCTAAAAATGATTTAAGAAATACAACAATTTATACATTAAAACAATTTTCTAGTGCATATAAAAATTTAGTAAAAACACTTGAATATAAAAAAGATGATGAAATAAATATCTCTAATGTTAACTTTCCTGGAATTATGGAATTATTAAAATTTAGAGATATAATAGCAGTTGTTACAAAGGAATATGTAGCAGAAAAATTAGCAAATAACGAATTGAATGAACTAGATGTAGGCTTTTCACTTGCTCCAGCTGAATATGGAATATATTATAATGTTAATAATAAATTTAAAGAATTAAATAATTTAATTGAAATTTTAAAAGATAATTGTAAAATATAACTAAAAGTTATATTTGAAAAACAAATATGTATTTTACATAATGCTGAAACCATTTTATAATTAAAATGACAATAGTCAAATTTATTATAGGAAGGTTTTAGTATGGTTAATTTAACATTTAATGATGAAACACAAATGAAAATTTTAGAATTTCTAGGAACTACAGAAAAAATGATATCAGATGTAACTAGTCAGTTATCAAATTGTAAAAAAGAAGCAAAAATTTATGCCATGTCTGATTTGGGATTATCAATAGATGCTGTACGAATGATGGGAGGATTTTTTGTTGGAACATGTATAACTTGGGACTGTGATGTACCATTTGTTCCAATTGATGCTACCGTTAATGTATGTGGAGTATGTGCATACAAATTAAAAAACAAAATTACACCAAAAGAATTTAAAAATAGAATAGAAAAAACTTTTAATACCGATAGTACTTATGATTGGAATTATAATAGAGGTAATCACTTCTGTACTTTATGCTATTGCGATGGAAAAGATAAATTGGAAGAAGGTTATTATATTGTAGTTCATGCATCAGCAGCAGAATATAAGGAAGGAAACATGGAAGAAGGATTATTTCCAGAAAAAAATAACTGGTATTATAATGCTATTAAGACATATACAGATCCTCAAACAGGTAGACATTTAAGATATTTAGATGGAGAATATGCAGAAAAGTTCTGGCATATAGCACATTTTTTAGAAGATTTTAATAAAAAAAGAAATGAATATTTCATAGAAACGACATTTAATGGATTGATTGACAAAAAAATAATAAATATTCAACATTATGGAATGCCTACAGAACATTCTATTTGTATAGGTTGTCATTGGAAAGAAGGAATGTATGCTTTGCTTACAGCACCAGGAGAAGATATTTATTTTGTAAATCCTTTAGAAAGTGAAAAAAATCGATTTAAACATGATAATATGGATTTTACACTAAGTCCTCATGGATTAGGGCAAAAAGTTCCAAACAAAAATGCAAATATAAAAATTAGTAAAGATGATATAAAAATCGGTGATAATAGTTTTAAAGATGGACAAATATTAAATATTGATGTAGATATTAAAATAAGAGGAACAGCTGATGGAGATGCTCCAATTTCAGAAACCGTCCAAGATATATTAAAAATTTACCCAGGTAAAATACAAGGAAAAATGAAACAAATTGCCTCTATAACCAAAAGAGGTTTCAAAGAATATTAGGAGGTTTAATTATGGAGATATTATTAACAAGACATGGACAAACTGAATGGAATTTATTAAAAAAAGTACAAGGAAAAGCAGACATAGAATTAAATGAAAAAGGAATAGAACAAGCAAGAAAAACAAGAGATTATTTAAAAAATGAAAAAATAGATTTAATTTTGTGTTCCCCATTAAAGAGAGCTATACAAACTGCAGGAATTATAAATCAAGGAAGAAATATTAAAACAATAATAGATGAAAGAGTTATAGAAAGAGATTTTGGAGAATTCGAAGGAATGCCTAATACAGATTTTGATTTTAATGCTTTTTGGAGTTACAAACAAAATTTAAAATATGATCAAGCAGAAAATATAAGGGATTTCTTTGAAAGAGTATATGATTTTTTAGATAGTATAAAAAAAGAATATGCTGGAAAAAGAATATTAATAGTAGCACATGGAGGAATTAGTATACCAGTTAAATGTTATTTTGACGGAATACCAAATGCTGAAACTCTATTACCATTATGTTTAGGAAATTGCGAAGTTGCGAAATATTCTTATAAAGAAAAAGAATTAACTTCTCTACATGATGATGAATATGAATTAGAAATATAAAATAAAAAAACTATATTTTAAATATAGTTTTTCTTTATTTTTATAAATTTTCAGATGTTCCTGTACTATCAAATGGTATGAATTTATTAACTACACTTTCTTGTTCTACATCATCTGCTCTAAACATCATATATGAAGTATTTATTTTTGTATCTACTAATTGTTCTATTTCTTCTTGAGATGCATGTTCTGCTAAAACTAATTCACTAACTAATATTTGTTTAGCATTTGTCAACATTTTCTTCTCTCCTGTTGATAAACCTTTTTCTTTTTGTTTGAAACTTAAGTTTCTAACAACATCTGCAATCTCATATATATCTCCACTCTTCATTTTGTCCATATTATCTCTATATCTTTTATTCCAGTTTTTGTCCATTTCTGTTTCGTCTTTTTCTAATATTCCCATTACTTTGTCTGCTGAACCTTTATCTATAATATTTCTTACTCCCACTGATTCTGCCTTTGCTGTTGGCACCATAATTTTTACTTCTCCTGGCATTTTCAATATGTAATAAGATTGTTTCTCTCCCAATATATCTTTTTCTTCTATTGAATCAATTACCCCTGCTCCATGCATTGGGTATACTATTTTATCACCTACATTAAACATGTAAGTCATCTCCTTTCAGCATAATATATCAGCACAAAAAATCATAAAGTTATTAAAATTTATAATAACTTTATTGGATTTTTTAACCATTTTTATTATACTACAAAACATGGCAAAAGTCAAAGCCCTTGCCATGTTTTTTTTATGTATATTTCCCCTGTATCTCTTGTTACCCTAAGCTAAAATTTTTTTTAATTTTTTTTGTTATGATTTTCTTTCATATACTAATCAGTATAAAATTATTTTGTAGTTGATCCAAATCCGCCTACTCTTTCTTCTCCTTCTGAATTGTCATCACTTGTTTTTAAAAATTTTTGGAATATAGCTTGCCCTATTGCTTCTCCTTTTTTTATTATAACATCTTCTTCTTTTATATTATAGAAAGCAAACATTATATGCCCATCATTGTCTGGATTTCCATAATAATCTTTATCTACTACTCCTACACTATTTGATAAGATTAGTCCCTTTTTCTTTGGATTAGAACTTCTATTATATAATAATAACATTTCATCATCTAACATATATGCTTTTATTCCTGTTTTTACTAATGTTGGATTCATTCCTTTTTTGAAACTAGGAACTACTGTGTCTTCTGCCGCTTCTACATCATATCCAGCTGAATATTTTGTTTTTCTAACTGGTAAATTTATACCTTGATTTTCAAATCCTTTTGCTATTTCAAATCCTCTTTCTTTTTTCATCTATCTTTCCCCTCTCAAATTAATATATTTTCTTATTTATTCTAATAAAAATCTTTTTTATTTTTTCATAATTTAAAATAATTGTCAATAAGTAACATTTATTTTTCGACAAAATATAATATATTAAGTCAGTGGTTATTACACTTATACTATAAAGTTTAGCCTAACAACCATTACTTTAATTAAGAATTTCAGGAGGCATTCTTATGAAGCCAAAAATTAATACATTAGATAATTTGCCTTTAAATACAAAGGGATATATAAATAAATTAAATTGTAGTCGGAAATATTAAAAGAAGGTTACTAGATTTAGGATTAGTAGAAAGTTCTTCTATTACTCCTATTTTAGAAAGTCCTTCTAAAGGTCTAAGAGCATATGATATTAGAGGTACTTTAATTGCAATACGTAATGAAGATTCTTCTTTAATTAATATTTATTTGTAACTATATATATTTTACATCATAAACTATAATATATATTTAATTAAGGAGGTACTTATGGGACTTTCAAAATCTTCAACTGGTACCAAACTATTAGACAATGATTTTACTCTTCTAAAAAACAATGATGGTTATACAATTGCACTTGCTGGTAATCCTAATGTTGGTAAATCTACTATTTTCAACAGCTTAACAGGCATGCATCAACATACTGGAAATTGGCCTGGCAAAACAATTAGTAATGCTACTGGTAAGTGCAATTATAATAATAATAATTTTCTTTTTGTTGATATACCTGGTACATATTCTATAATGTCTAGTTCTGAAGAAGAAGAAATCGCAAGAGATTATATTTGTTTTGGAAATCCAGATGTTACAGTTGTTGTGGTTGACGCAACTTGTTTAGAACGAAATTTAAATTTAGTTTTTCAAATAATGGAAATTACAAATAATGTTATACTTTGTGTTAATCTATTAGATGAAGCTAAAAAGAAAAAGATAAAAATAGATTTAAAAGCATTGTCTTTAAATTTAGGTATTCCAGTTGTTGGAACAATTGCAAGAAAGCAAAAAACTTTAAACAATTTAATGGATACCGTAACAAAAGTTTGTAAAAAGGATTTAATTCCTTCTCCTAAGAAAATCCAATATTCTTCTGTTATAGAGCAAGGTATTGAAAAAATGCAAGAATACTTAAAAACTCTTTTCTCTGTTTCAGATAATTTATATAGATGGATTTCTTTAAAAATATTAGATGGTGAAGAAAAAATATTAAGATCAATTGAAGATAATTTATCTATATCAATTATTAATAATAATAAAATTCAAGATTTTAAAAATAATATTATTAAAGAATTAAATATTAATAATATTAATTCTGATAATTTTAAAGATAATATTGTTGGCAGTATAATGAAACAGGCAGAATCTATTTGTAAAAAAGTTTGCGCTTTTGAAAACTCCAATTATTCACATAGAGATAGAAAAATAGACAAAATATTAACTTCTAAGAAATTTGGTTTCCCTATCATGCTTTTATTTTTAGGAATTATTTTTTGGATTACTATTGTTGGAGCTAACTATCCTTCAGAATTTTTATTTTCTATATTTAGCTGGTTTCAAGAGAAGTTAGTTGTATTTGCAAACTTTATACATTGTCCTAATTGGCTAGCTGATATGTTAATTTATGGCATTTATCAAACTTTAACTTGGGTAGTTTCTGTTATGCTCCCTCCTATGGCAATTTTCTTTCCATTATTTACTTTTTTAGAAGATTTAGGTTATTTACCTAGAATAGCTTTTAATATGGATGGATTTTTCAAAAAATGTTGTTGTACTGGTAAACAGATGATTACTATGTGTATGGGATTTGGTTGTAATGCTGCTGGTATTGTAGGTTGTAGAATTATTGATTCTCCTAGAGAACGATTAATTGCAATATTGACAAATAATTTTGTTCCATGCAATGGAAGATTTCCTTTTTTAATAGCCATTGCTAGCATCTTTATTGCTGGTTCAATGCAAGGTATTGGTAGCTCTTTTGTTTCTACAATTGTAGTTATATTAGTTATATTATTAGGAATTTTTCTGACTTTAATTATATCTAAAATACTATCTAAAACAATTTTAAAAGGAATGCCCTCTTCTTTTACTTTGGAATTACCACCTTATAGAAAACCTCAATTTGGGAAAATATTTGTTAGATCGATTTTTGATCGAACATTATTTGTCTTAGGAAGAGCAATAAGTATTGCTGCACCTGCTGGTCTTGTTATATGGCTTTTTGCTACATTAAATATTAATGGTATTAGTATACTTTCTATTATTGCTAATTTCTTAGACCCTTTTGCTAATTTAATGGGACTTGATGGATATATTTTAACAGCTTTCATTCTTCGGAATACCTGCTAATGAGATAGTTTTGCCTATAATTTTAATGTGCTATCTTGGAGGAAATACATTAGTAAATTTAGAAGATACTCACGCAATAGGTCAAATTTTAATTCAACATGGTTGGACTATTTTAACTGCTATTAATGTTATGATTTTTACTGTTTTACATTTTCCTTGCACTACTGCTTTATTAACAATAAAAAAAGAAACTGGTAGTTGGAAATGGACCTTAGTTAGCTTTTTACTTCCTACTATTTGTGGTATTATTCTTTGTATGTGTACTAATTTAATCTATCATATTTTTGTTTAATGTTAAATAAAAGGAGTATAGTCTCTATTAAAGTGAACTTTACTCCTTTTATTTTAATTCATTTATCTTTTATTCTATTTATTAAAAATATTTTATAATTTATGTATTATGCTTTTTAATTTATAATACCATTATTAATATTGTATTTTATATTTTCCCTGTTTCTATATCTTTCACAAACATATCTCTAATTTCTTGTGGTAATAATAAAATTTGTTTAACATCTTCTTTTTTTATTATTTCTGGTATAAATTTTCCACTATCTTTATATTTGGGATCATTAGAAAATTCTGGTCCTGTACCAGTTCCAAATTCTCCTCCTATATATTCGCATAAGAAGAAATATTCCATTTGATCAAATTCTTCTTTGTATATTTCATACATCTTTTTTACTATCTTAACATCTATTCCGAATTCTTCTTTGATTTCTCTCTTTGTTCCCTCTTCTAAAGTTTCACCTTCTTCTAATCCACCTCCGGGAAATGTGTAATAATTTTGAAAGGCTTGTTGTTTTATAACTCCAACTCTATGCATAAGTCCAAATCCATCTTCTAGTGGTACTATTCCTGCAACTCTAATTCTAGACATTTTATTTTTTCTCCTTTCCCTATTTTATTTAAATTCTTTTATTAATTTAAGAATTATTGTTATTTTTATATTTATACAACTATTATTATTTATTGTCAATTATATATTCATTTTTATTTTTTTGTATAATTTTGTTTCATTTCATAAAATTAGTGGTATAATTTTTAGAGGTTACTAAAGAAGGAGTGAATTAAAATGTCAAACAATAAAGAAGAAGTAAATATTACTAATTTATATGGTCAGGAGTGTATACTTCCTAAAGAACAATTTATAAAAGAATATAATATAAATGAGAATCGGTCTATCTCCTCAAGTTGTCGATGAGAAATTACATAAATATGGGTATAACGAGATAACACAGCATAAACCTAAAAGATGGTATAATTATTTATTAGAAAGCTTATTTAGTCCTTTTAATTGTATTTTACTTGGAATTATGCTTATTTTGTTTTATACAGATGTGTATTTAGCTGATACTCCAAGCTATGCCAATATTATTGTTATTGCAATCCTTGTTACAGCAAGTACTTTACTAGAATTTTTTGAAGAATTTAGATCTAATAAAGCTGCTGAAAAGCTAAAAGAACTTGTTGCTACAACAGCTACTGTTCTAAGAGATGGTCAAAAAGTTCAAATTCCAATTAAAGAAATTGTACTAGGCGATATCGTTGTCTTATCTGCTGGTAGCATGATACCTGCGGATTTAAGAATAATTGAAGCAAAAGATTTATATGTAGGTCAGTCTTCTTTAACTGGTGAATCTGATGCAGTTAGAAAATCAGTGAATTCGGAATTATCTTTGGAAGATTTAAATAACATATCGGATTTAGATACAATATGTTTTATGGGCACTAATGTAATTAGTGGATCTGCTAAAGGTGTTGTTATTAAAACTGCTGATAGTACTTATTTTGGTAAAGTTGCACATACTATTACTACTGGTAAACCAAAATCTTCATTTCAACAAGGAATTGAAAATATTAGTAAACTTTTAATTAAGTTTATGGTTATTCTTACTCCAATAGTATTCGCACTAAATGCATGGAAACATAGTCCAATAACAGCTTTTACTTTTGCTGTTGCAATAGCAATTTGTATAACACCTCTACTTCTTCCTGTTATTACATCTTCTAGCCTTTCAAAAGGTGCTGTAAAAATGTCAAAAAAGAAAACTATAGTAAAAAAATTAGATTCTATCCAAAATTTTGGTGCAATGAATATTTTATGTACAGATAAAACTGGTACTTTAACAGAAGATAAAATTGTATTAGAAAAATATCTAGATATAAATGGTAATGAAGATCTTAGAATTTTAAAACATGCATTTCTTAATTCTTTTTTCCAAACTGGATTAAGAGGAAATATTGATGAGGCAGTTGTAGCACGAGGATTATCTAATAATATGCAAGAATATATTGATAAATATAAATTAATCGATGAAATACCTTTTGATTTTTCTCGTAGAAGACTTTCTGTTGTTGTAAGTGATGGTACAAAAAAGCAATTAATAACAAAAGGTGCTGTAGAAGAAATATTAAATATTTGTACAATGGTCGATTATCAAGGCAATGTATCTCCTATAACTAAAGATATAAAAGATAATATTAAGAAAATATCAAAAAATTTAAATAAAGATGGTTTAAGAGTAATTGCTGTATGTCAAAAAAATGACATTGTGGACATTTCAAACTTTAGTGTAGATGACGAAAAAAATATGATTCTTTTAGGATTTATTGGTTTTTTAGATCCTCCAAAGGAAAGTGCAAAATCATCTATCGAAAAGCTTAATAATGCTGGAATTAGAGTAGTTGTTTTAACAGGTGATAATGCTGAAGTTACAAAATGTATTTGTAAAAAAGTCGGTATCAATTCTAAAAGAATTGTGGATGGTAGTCAAATAGAAAAATCTACTGATATAGCTATTTTAAGATTATTAAAAAACACAAATATATTTGTAAAACTTTCTCCTATACAAAAAGCTAGAATTGTAAGACTTTTAAAAGAAAGCGGAAATGTAGTTGGATATATGGGAGATGGAATTAATGACGCCCCTTCCCTTACAAATGCGGATGTAGGAATTTCAGTTGACACAGCTGTTGATATTGCTAAAGAATCTGCTGATATTATTTTATTAGAAAAAGATTTACATGTATTATTAGATGGTGTTACAGAAGGTAGAAAAACTTTTGGTAATTTAATGAAATATATAAAAATGGCAACTAGTTTTAATTTTGGAGAAGTTATGTCAGTTATTATTGCAAGTGTTGCACTACCTTTCCTACCAGAAACACCAATTCAATTGTTAGTAGAAGGGTTGCTATATGATTTTGGCCAACTAACTTTACCTTTTGATAATGTTGACAAAGAATATTTACAAAAACCTAGACAATTCAATCTTAAGAGTTTAAAAAACTTTATGCTATTCATGGGACCTTTAAGCTCAATCTTCGATTTAATTGTATTTTCTAGTTTATGGTTTGTTTTCAATTTAAGAGATGTCGCATTATTTCAGACTGTATGGTTTACTTACAGTATCGTTTCTAATTTATTAGGAATGCATATTATAAGAACAGCTAAAATACCTTTTATACAAAGCAATGCTCATAAAATGGTATATATATCTTCTATCTTGTTAAGTATTATTGGAATTCTAGTTCCATTTACATGGTTAGGTAAATCAATTGGATTAGTTCCTATACCTTTAAATTATATGACTATTATTATTGGAATTCCAATATTGTATTGTTTTGTTGCTATGTTTGCTAAGAAAATATATATAAAAAAATACGGCGAATGGATTTAAAAAAGTTACCACTAATAAGTGGTAACTTTTTATCTTTCATCAAATGTTGGTTTGTTATATAAATCAAGGTATTCTATATTGCCATTTTCTCCTAATCTTTTTAATTCCTCTCTATCTATTGGTACAAAACTTCTTTTATCATCATCATAAATATAGTATATTTCCCTATCTCCTATGATTATTTTATACAATATACTTTCTTTTCTTATTTGATTATCATCTTTTAGATATATATCAAATCTTTTTCTTTTATACTTTTTTTCTTGCTCTGTTAATATCCTCTTAAAGATTGTTTCATAATACTTTATTATTTCAAATATACCCATCTTATTTTCTTCAAGTATATTATTTTTTAAATATTTAAATATAAAATCTATTTTAAACCTATATAAAAACTCTTCTTTTGATTCATCTTTTCCCCTAGTATATTCTTGCATATACTCTCGTAAATTGTTCTCATCCATCATTTCAGTCTTCAACATTTCAAGTACTTCATCTAAATACATTCCATTTTTACAATATCCTATTTTCTCATCTATTCGCGTCAACTCTTCATCGGATATTATTTCACATGTTGTACCATCTAATGCTTGGGATGATTTTGCAAAACCTTTTGGCTTCATTCCTTTTTGGATTTTATATAAATCTGGACTTATATCTAAGAAATAATCTTTTCCGTCTATTGTAGCCACTACTGCAACATGATCCTGTTCTTCTTTATTATATCCTACTATTCTAGCAGTTATATTACCATTTAATAAATTAATTGTATTTGCTTCTATTTCTGCTGTTTGCTTACAAATTGAATTTATTTTATTTTGATAATTCCCATTTTCAATCATATTTATTGTAATTGTATCAGAATATATATCATCAAGAATCCTGTAATTTGATACATATAAAAAATCTCTATTATAAGAAAATATTTTTCCTATTTCTATATAAATATATCTAACTTTCTCTAAATCCGATAAATTATTTGGCATATTTTTTAAAATGTTATTTATACTAATTTTCATTTATCATTACCCTTTCATTAGATAAAATTTCTTTGAAAATTTCTAATATTTGATCTGTTAAATATATCTGGCCACAAGGTTTTAATTCTTCTCCTATTTTAATTTGAACATTTATATTATTTTTATCACCATTAAAATATTTTATTGCACCTCTTAACTTTTCTTTTTCTTCTTCATTTGTATTTGTAATATCTAATGTTAATATTTTCCCCTTTTTTTCTCCAAAGTCTTTTATATCATTTGCTATAATTGTTGTAGTATCATCCTCACGAATACTTAATCTTCCTTCTACCATTACAATGTTTTCTTCTATAAGACTTTTTCCTGCTTTTAAATATGCATTTTCAAATACAATAATTTCTGCTGTTCCATATAAATCTTCTATTGTAACAAATGCCATTATCTTATTGTTTTTAGTATATTTTTTCTTTATAGAAGAAATTATTCCAGCATATTTAACTTTTTGTCCATCTATATATTTTTGTTTTGTATTTTGGTTTGATATATTTACTCCTTCATTGTCTATATTTGAATTCATTTGGTCATCTATATTTTTTAATTCTATAGTATTTATTGTAGTCTGTGCTTCTATTTGCTTTCTTAGTTTTTCTAATGGGTGGCCTGAAATATAAATTCCAAGCATTTCTTTTTCTAATGATAAAAGTTCTTTATTTGGTAATTCTTGATGTTCTTCAAACGTGTATTTAATCTCATTTAGTTCTTCTTGTTCTTCTTCTGTACCTAGATCAAACATTGATACTTGGCCTTTAAACCCTTTTTTATTTCCTGCTTGTATAGTATCTATAATTGATTCAAAAGATGCTAATAATGTACTTCTTGTTTGTTCAAATTCATCAAAAACTCCAGCTTTTATTAGACTTTCTACACATTTTTTATTTACGGCCTCGTTTGCAATTCTTTCGCAAAAATCTGTAAAGCTTTTATATTCTCCATTTTCTTTTCTTTCTTTTACTATATTATTAACCGGTACTGTACCTACGTTTTTTATGCTACCTAACCCAAAACGAATTTTACCATTTTCAACAGTAAATTTTGTATTACTGTGATTTATTTCTGGTTTTAATATTTCAATTCCTAATGTTTTACATTCGTCAATGTATTGAGGAATTTTATCTAAGTTGCCTAAAAAACTATTTAATGTTGCTGCCATAAACTCTGCTGGATAATATGCTTTTAAATATGCCGTTCTATATGCAACTACCGCATAGCAAGCTGCATGTGATTTGTTGAATGCATATTTTGCAAATTCAGCCATCTCATCAAATATTTTATTAGCTGATTTTTCGTCTATTCCATTTCTTACACAACCTGGAACAATTATATTTCCATTTTCATCTATTTGTCCATTAATAAATACTTCTCTTTCTTTTGCCATAACGTCAAGCTTTTTCTTTCCCATTGCACGTCTTACTAAGTCAGCTCTTCCTAAAGAATATCCTGCTAAATCACGAACTATTTGCATAACTTGTTCTTGGTATACCATACATCCATATGTTACATTTAATATTGGTTCTAGTCTTGGATGTGTATATTCATTATGACCAGGATGTAATTTTCCCTTAACATATCTTGGTATCTGATCCATTGGCCCCGGTCTATATAATGAAACACCTGCTATTAAATCTTCTAAACAATCTGGTTTTAATTCTTTCATAAAGTTTGTCATACCTTGTGATTCGAACTGGAATATTCCACAACTTTTTCCTTCTTGCCATAATTTGTAAACTTTTGGATCAGCCATGTCTTTGTCAAATTCTACATCTATTCCCCTATTTTCTTTTACTAAATCAATTGTATCCTGAATTACTGTTAAGGTTCTTAATCCTAAGAAGTCCATTTTTAATAGTCCTAACTCTTCTAATGTTGTCATTATATATTGAGTAGAAATTTGTCCATCACGTACATATAAAGGAACATATGTATCTACTGGATCTTTCGTAATAACAATTCCGACATGCATGTGTTGATGCCTGTCTTGGCATTCCTTCTAATCCCATAGCTATATCTAAAACTTTTTTCACTGTCTCATCTGTTTCATATAAATTATTTAGTTCTTTGTTTTGTTCTAATGCTTTTTTTATTGTTATATGCAATTCATTTGGTATCATTTTTGCTAGTGTATCCGCTTCTGAATATGGAACATCTAAAACTCTTGATACATCACGAATTACCATTCTTGCTGACATTGTTCCAAATGTTATAATCTGTGAAACATGGTCATGTCCATATTTTCTAGATACATAATCTATTACATCTTGTCTATGTTCATAACAAAAATCAACATCAAAATCGGGCATGCTAATTCTCTCTGGATTTAAGAATCTTTCAAAAAGAAGTCCATATTTTATTGGATCAATGTCTGTTATTTCAATTGCATATGCAATAATAGAACCTGCTCCGTGATCCTCTACCTGGTCCTACTGGTATATTATGTGTTTTTGCATAATGTATAAAATCCCATACTATTAAGAAATAATCTACATAACCCATTTTTTTGATTATTCCTAATTCATATTCTGCTCTTTCTAATATTTCTTTTGAAGGATTTTCTCCATATCTATTTTTTATTCCATCATCACATAATTTTTTAAAATAATCATAATGTGTTGGGAATTCTGGTGGAACATCATAATTTGGTAATATTGTATGACCGAACTCAAATTCCACATTACATTCTTCTGCTATCTTTACTGTATTTTCTATTGCATCTGGAAATGCTTTAAAATATTCAATCATCTCTTCAGGAGATTTTACATATAACTCTTCTGTATCAAACCTCATTCTGTCCATATCACTCATTCTTTTACCTGTTTGAATACAAAGTAAAACTTCATGATTATATGCATCTTCTCTTTTTAAATAATGTGCATCATTTGTAGCAACAAGTGGTATATCTAACTTCCTAGCTAAAGCCACTAACTTTTGATTTGCTAAAACTTGTTCTTTAATTCCATTATTTTGTATTTCTATATAATAATCTTTGCCAAAAACATTTTTATGCCATAATGCAATTTCTTCTGCTTTTTCATTTTGTCCATTTAATAGTGCTTGATTAACAGAACCAGCTAAACATGCACTTAAACAAATCAATCCTTCATGATATTTCTCTAACACTTCTAAATCAATTCTAGGTTTATAATAATATCCTTCAGTAAAACCAATAGATACCAACTTACTTAAATTTTTATATCCTTCATTATTTTTCGCAAGTAATATTAAATGATTATACTTATTATCTATATTAGGTTCCTTATCCAAACGTGAACGCGGAGCAACATACACCTCACAACCAATTATAGGTTTAACCCCCTCTGCCTTACACGCCTTATAAAAATCAATCGCGCCATACATAACCCCATGATCAGTAATAGCAATAGAATCCATCCCTAATTCCTTTGCCCTCTTAGGTAAATCTTTAATCCTATTAGCTCCATCCAACAAACTAAACTCACTATGTATATGCAAATGCACAAAATCAGACATCCTTATTTCTCCTCTCCCGGGATTATGGGACGTTCCTTCTTTTTCCCTGTTCTAGGGAAAAAGGGACACTCCTCTTAATAATAATTTTTTATTTTATAATATTTTTTAAATTATATCATTTAATCTTTAAAAATTCCACCTATCTATGTGTTTATATTATGTTTTTATATTTTTGTTATTATAGACTGTTTTTTATATTATATATAAAAGCACCTAGCTATTATATTATTATAAAGCTAGGCGTTTTTTAGTGTCAAAAATAAATTACAAAGAATTCAAATATCCCCACACTTTAAAATGTGATGGTTTTATATGGATAATATGTGACTTTCCATTTTCGTCCTTCCATGTAACAAATGGCTCCTGAGTTTCGGCATTTCTGATTTGATTTATCTCAAGAACTTTCATTTTTGGTATCCTTTCACGCAACTTTTTTGCGTTTTCATTATTACTTGGATAACTCCGAATAAATTCTTCCATTTGTGCAATCAAATCCTCTGCATCAATTTCCTTTTTTACCACTAACGTTATTTTTTTGCTCATTCTGTATGACCTCCTTTTATAAAAAATGTTATTAGTTATTGGTTACATTTCGGAGGCAAATAAGCATAACCCCCGAAATATCTTCGAAGGTTTTTTACCTTTGAACTTACTGATTATAACACGGTTTGCATATATGTTCAAGCAAATTTTTCTATTTTTGACCAATTAATTCCTTATGATATATTCTTTTTATTTTCTATATTTTTATATACTTCTAACATTCTACCCATATAGATACAGATCTTCCTTTTACTTTGAAAATTCCACATCCTTCATCATCAATAATTACTTCTTCTTCACAATTTTCTAATGCATCTATAAATTTTTTCCCAGTAAATTGTGTTCCAACATACATTCTTTTTTCCCCATCCTCTTTATTAGATATTACAACTGCTAATCCTGATTTGATATGTTCACTATCTCCTTCACATGTCCATCCTATATAATTTGGATGATCAAAATAGTCATGTTGCTCTCCATATGATTTTTCTTGTCTTAATTTTATTATAGTTTTTAATTCTTTTAGTGGTTCTACATTATCATGTGGTATTCCATAAAAATCCCCATAGAATACGCATGGATATCCTTCATTTCTAAGTAATATCAAGCTATAAGCTGCTGGTTTAAACCAGTTTTCCACAAAACTTTGTAAAGCTTGTCCTGGTTGCGTATCATGATTATCAACAAATGTTACAGCCATACTAGAATTTTCCTTTACTAAAGTTCCATCAAATATTCTTGATAAATCATAATTTTCATCTTTTGATGCAGCTTCTAAATGATAATGTAATGGAACATCAAATAGAGAAATTTTTCCTTCTGTTTCTGTTATATATCTATGTAATTTTGATACATCACCTGTCCAATACTCTCCTACTGTAAATAATTGTTTTCCTGAATCTTCTCTTAATGTTTTTATCCAATCTCTATAAAACAATGCTGGTATATGTTTTACTGCATCTAAACGAAATCCATCTACACCTGTTGTTTCTAAATACCATTTTCCCCAATTTGTACATTCTTTTACTACTTCCTCATTAGTAAAATCTATATCTGCTCCCATTAAATAGTCGTAATTTCCAAATTCTTCATCAACCGTTTCGTTCCAATTTTTGTCTTTGAATTTAAATATAGCATTTTGTTTTGAATTTTCGTCATAATCAATCCCGTCAAAATGTGTCCAATTCCATTCAAAATCTGAATATTTATGTTTTCTTCCTGGGAAAGTATATTTGGTCGCAACTCTTACTATCTCTTGATTTTCTATTATATTATTATGATCTCCCCAATCAACTTTTGAAGCTGGAATTGTTTGCAACATATCTGCTCCCATTTTATGATTTAAAACAATATCAGCATAACTTTCAATTCCATTCTGTTTTAATACTTGTATACAATTTAAATATTCATCTTTTGAACCATACTTTGTTTTTATTGATCCTTTTTGATCAAATTCACCTAAATCGTACACATCATATACTCCATACCCAACTTCATCTTTTCCCCCAATTCCTTTATAAGCTGGCGGAAGCCAAATTGCCGTAATTCCCAAATCTGATAATTTGGGAGCTTCACTTGCTAACTCATTCCATAAATTCTGTTCACAATTCATATACCATTCAAAATACTGCATTATTATTCCATTTATTTTTTTCATTTTAATCCCTCTTATATTTCTTAAATTTTTTCCCTATTATTATATACCACTTTTATTTTTTTTCAATAATGTTTCTTATGACATTTAAAAATAATTTTTTCATATTATCTATATTTGACAATTCAATAATCTTTTTTTATAATAACAATTTGAAAGGAAGCGTTATTAATGGATTTTGCTTATGAAAGAAGAATTAATTATTATGAAACAGATAAAATGGGAATTGTTCATCATTCAAATTACATTAGATTTCTAGAAGAAGCTAGATGCTATATGTTAGATGAAATTGGTATACCTTACTCTCATTTTGAAGAACAAAAAATTATGATTCCTGTATTAGGAGTTAATTGTTCTTTTAAACAACATGTCACATTTGACGACATCATTGTAATAAAGCCTTATATAAAAGATTTTAATGGAGTTAGACTAACTGTAGGATACAATGTAACAAATAAAGCTAATGGAATAACAGTATTGACTGGAGAAACTAAACATTGCTTTACTGACACAAACTTAAAACTAATTAGACTTCAAAAATCATTTCCTTATATTTATGATAAATTTAATAATTGCAAATATTGCCAATAGGGCCGGGTCTTTTTGGCAAGTTTTTAATATTTTTGTAAAATGCTTTATCTTTTATAAAAATTATGATACAATACAATAAATTTTGTAAGTAATTGTCAAAAGATGAATGGAGGAAAAGTTATGGATTTTAATAAATGTAGTAGATGTGGTAATTTTTATTTATCAACAGGCAATGTTTGTCCTAAATGTAGTACTAAGGATGGATTTGAATTTTCAACATTTAAATCTTATATTCAAGAAAACGGCTTAACTGAATCTTTAGATACTATATCTGGTCAAACAGGAATTTCTGTTAAGAATTTAAATAGATTTATGGGATATGACGAATTTAAAGAATACCAAAAACAATTCGGTAATAACCTAAAAACAGGAAATAATATAACTTTAAATTAATTTTCATAATGGATAATCCTTATACATTGTGAATGTTATCTAAAATAATGAAAGGATGAATGAAATGAAAAACGTATTTGATATTTTAGAAGAAAGAGGATATATTGAACAAATGACTCATCCTAAAGAAATTAAAGAGTTATTTGGAAAAGAATCTGTTCCTTTTTATATAGGAATTGACCCTACAGCAGATAGTCTTCATGTAGGTCATTTTGTTTCGCTAATGGTTGCTAGCCATATGCAAAAATGTGGTCACAAACCAATTATTTTAGTTGGTGGTGGTACTGCAATAATCGGTGATCCTTCTGGTAAAACTGATATGAGAAAAATGTTATCAAGAGAAGACATTGATCATAATGTATCTTGTATAAAAAAACAAGTTGAAAAATTTGTTAGTTTTGAAGGTGATAATGCTGCTATTATTGTAAATAATGCTGATTGGTTACTAGATTTAAAATTTATAAATTTTGTTCGTGATATCGGTAGTTTATTTTCAGTAAATAGAATGCTTGCAGCTGAATGTTATAAACAAAGAATGGAAACAGGTTTAACATTTTTCGAAATGAGTTATATGTTAATGCAATCTTATGACTTTTTACATTTGTATGAAACATATGGATGCAAATTACAAATGGGTGGAAATGACCAATGGTCAAACATAATTGGTGGTGTTGAACTAATTAGAAAAATAGGAAAAGATGACTCTTTTGGTTTAACATTTAAACTTCTTACTACTAAAGAAGGTAAAAAAATGGGAAAAACTGAAAAAGGAGCTTTATGGTTAGATCCTGAAAAAACTTCTCCTTATGAATTTTATCAATATTGGAGAAACATGGAAGATGGAAGTGTAGAAACAGTATTAAAAATGTTGACTTTCTTACCTATGGATAAAATAAACGAATTATCAGCATTAAAAGATGAAAAAATAAATGAAGCTAAAAAAATTGCTGCATATGAAATAACAAAACTTATACATGGAGAAGAAGAGGCTAAAAAAGCAGAAGAAGCTTCAAATGCTTTATTTACAGGTCATGGAAGTTTAGATAATATGCCTACTGTTAAATTAGATGATTTTAATATATCTATTGTAGACGCAATAATTTTAACAAATATTGCCCCATCAAAAGGCCAAGCAAGAACTTTAATTAATCAAGGTGGTATATCTTTAAATGACGAAAAAATAAGTGATACTAATTATCAATTATCAGATAAAGATTTTTCAAATGGTTACGCTATTTTGAAAAAAGGGAAAAAAATATTTTATAAATTAGAAAAATAATAGAAACAACCTCTAACTAAGTTAGAGGTTATTTTTTATCAAACTAATATCATAAAACCTTTATATATTTTTTTAGTTTTAAAGCTTATAGATATTTTGTTTTATAAATTCTTAATATTTAAGATAGTTCTTATTTGAAAACTCAAAAGTTGTAAGGATTTAAAAAAATTGCCAAAAAGCCCCGGCCCTTTTGGCAATTTTATCTGCTTCTTTCTACTATTTCTACGATGTCTGCAATGTATTCTCCTATTATTGGTATGTTTAATGTGACTATTTTTTGTAGTAAGATGACTAGAATTGCTGTTATTATTGTTACTCCTATTCCAATCCCTACTCCTCTAAATATTCCGGCTATTAAATTTCTTTTTATTATTTCTCTTTTGTTTCCAAGAATGTACGAGATTTCTATTAAGTTTCCTTCTTGTAATATTTTTGTTAATTCTTTTATTGAATTGTCTAATATATTCATTTTTCTTTTTCTAAACATAAAAAATCCACCTGCTTTTATGGTGGATTTTTTTTATTTTTTTATTCACTTATATTTGTATTTACTACGATATTATCGGAATTAATATTTGTGTTTTCCTCATTGTTTACACTGTTTGTTGTATTATTTGTTGTTTTTTCTAATTCTGTTTTCTTTTTATCTTCTTTTTCTTTTACTTTTTCTAATGAACTGATTAGGTCTTGTAATTTTTTAATGTCCTTTCCAACCATTTCCCAATCGTTGTTGTTATTTGAATCTGTTAAATTGTCATTAGCTTTTATAATTGCTTCTATAAGCCCCTCTATATCTTCAGTGTTTTCTACTTCAATGTCTACTGCATATTTAGAAAGTAGATTTTCTAATGCTTTATTCAATGTGTCTCCTATTGCAACTTTGTTTCCTGACGCTACTATTACCTTCTTTAATACTGGCACTTCTGATTCATTTAACATTGTTTGATAAATTGGTTCTACATATAATAATGTATTTTCTATTGGAACTACCATCATTTGTTTTGTTAATTTTGTTCCTGTTGAATTTAATAATTCTAATTCACTTGAGATAGCTTCATCTTCTTCAATTTGTTTATCTAATTGCATTGGTCCTACAATATTACTATCTGCTGAAAATTTATAAAGTTTTAGTTCATTTGTCGTTCCATTTGTACTACCTACTAAATAAGAAATTAAATTTTGTTTCTCATCAGGTGTATAAATTTGTACTAATCCCAATTTTTCTCCATCTGATGTTTTTACCATTGTATAATATGGTTCCATATATGTTCCTGTAGATTTTGATGATTTTACACTATTGTATTTTGCAATATCCCATAAATCATCTGCTCTATATAATACATCTGGTTTTACATTGTGATAAACTTTTAATACTTTAGATTGTACATTATATAAAAATTCTGGATATACAAAATGACTTGATATATCTTCAGGCATTTTTTCATCTAAGTCTACAAATAATGTATCATAAATATTTCTGTATGCCATAGCTATTGGATCAGTTCTGTCTGTTATATAATAAGACATTGTTCCATCATAACTATCAACTATTACCTTTACTGAATTTCTAATATAATTTATATTTTCTTTTACTCCATCATGTTCAATACTAGTATATTGTGAATAAGGATATTGACTAGATACTGTATAAGCATCTATTACCCATACTATTTTTCCTTCTTCTGTTATAACTGTATATGGATTTTCATCATATATTAAATAAGGTAATGCTTTTTTAGCTCTTGATATAACATCTCTATTTATTAATATTTTACTTTCACTTGTTATTTCACTAGAAAATGCTAAATTTACATCTCCCTTTGTTATTCCTAATATTAATCTATCTAAGAATCCTAGTTGTAATCCAGCTTTTCCATCATATGTTGAAGTATGGTCTTCTCCATTTTCGTCTGTGTAATCATATTCTTGTTTATTCTTTGTATTTGTTGCTATTGTTTCTTTAGTATCTAATCCGAAATACATTCGTGGTTGAGACGTTTTTATTTTTTCATCTCCACTAGTTATATCTTTTTGAACATATTCTACATTTCCTGTTTCATTACTTTCTGTAGCTGATGTAATAATTTGTCCCATTCCATGTGTATATTCATATGTTTTATTGTTATATGTTCTACCTGAATTAGTAATCTCTCTTGGAGAAATATATACTAATTGATCTTTTCCATTTATTTTGTATTTAGCCAAATTTGCACTTCTATATGAGAAATATCCTGTTTTTGTTTGACTATCTTGTAATGTTTTTACTACTGCATCTTTACTGATAATTGGTATATTATTTATTATATTTGAATTTTTGTTAACTTCTTCATTTGTTATTGTTCCACTTGTTTCTATGTTCTTTTCTTCTATATTAATATTATAAGCATTTTTAGTATTTTTTATATTTTCAGCTATATTCTCTTTTTCTTTATCTAATTCATTAGAATTTACAAAAACTAAATCAAATACTACCATTACTAAAAATAATACTACTAAATATGCTGGTATGATAGCTAAATTTTTTAATACTTTACTTGTATTTCCTTCTTTAAAATATTTTAGTGCTTTATATGCAACTATAACCATAACAAATGCGAATACTATATATCCCCATAATTTAATTGTAGTTTCTGTTAATCCAGCTCCTATAATATCTATATTATCTACATCATTATCAACTGTTAATATTTTTCCAAATAATATATTTTGTGTATTTAATATTGTAAGTAATGCTATACAAACTACTACCAATAGTATATTTCTAGTTATCTTTTTCATAAATAGACTTTCTTTTAACATTTTTCCATCTATTCCATCAAAAAATCTGTTAAATACTATTACATAGTATAATGCCATATATAATGTAATACCTACTATTAGTATAATTGCATACATTAATAATCCTAGTATTACTGGTTTTTGGAAGAAATAATATGAAATATCCAAATTAAATACTGAATCTTGTATTCCAAATGATGTGCTATTAATCATAAGCATTATTTTTTGTACAAATATTGCAGATACAACAATACTTACTATTGCTGATATTACTAATGCTAATGATTTATTTAATAGTTTAGGCATTTCTTTCTTTTCTTTTTCAAAAAATGGTTTTAATCCTTTTTTTATTCCCCTATTTGTCATATATATAATAAAATATAAGAATACAAAATTTACTGCCATTATAGAATATCTATAAATTAAATTTGTTTTAAATATATTTATATATTGTTCTCCTAATTCCTTATATTCTAAATAGCTTCCTCGTAAACTTACATAACTACATAATGCAAATATAGCTAAGAATAATAAAACTAATAACATTCTTGTTTTACTCTTTTTTTCTGTATTTTTCTTTCTTGTTTCTTTAGTGTTAGCAGTATCCATTATAGTTTCTTGCTTTGTTTCTTTTTTAGCTGTTTCTTCTGCTTTGATTTCGTCATTTTTTTCTTTTTTGTTTGTGTTTTCGCTCACTATTTCAACCTCCTAATTTTATATGACCACTTATATTTTATATAAATAGTATATTTAAATAATAGCTTTTACAAAATCTTCTGAATTAAATATTTCCATATCATCAATCTGTTCACCTACACCAATAAATTTTACTGGTATTTTATTTTCTTCTACAATGCCTATTACTACTCCACCTTTTGCTGTTCCATCTAATTTTGTTAGTACTAAACCTGTTATATCTGTTTCTTCTTTGAAAGCTTTTACTTGTGAAATTGCATTTTGACCTGTTGCTCCATCTATTACTAATAATACTTCTTTATCTGCTTCTGGCATTTCTTTGTTAATAACTTTTTGTATTTTATTTAACTCGTCCATCAAATATTTTTTATTGTGCAATCTTCCTGCAGTATCCACGATTAAAACATCTGCATTTTTTTCTTTTGTTATTTTTATTGCATCATATACAACAGATGCTGGATCTATCCCCTCTGCTCTTTTAACAATATCTGATCCTGATCTATTTGCCCAAATTTCTAATTGTTCTACTGCTGCTGCTCTAAAAGTATCTGCTGCTGCTATTACAACTTTTTTGCCGTCTTTTACTAATCTATTTGCAATCTTTCCAATTGAAGTTGTTTTTCCTACTCCATTTACTCCTACAACTAATATTACAGATGGTTTTGTATTTAGATGTAATTTAACATCTGTCACATCTAATATTTTTTGCATCTCTTCTCTTAATGCCTGTTTTACATCATTTTCATCTTGTATCTTCTCTTTTTTTAGTCTCTCTCTTAAATTGTTTATTATTTTAATTGATGTATCCATTCCCACATCAGACATTATCAATATTTCTTCTAGCTCTTCTAAAAAATCTTCATCCACTTTTCTAAAATTACTAAATACGCTATTAATTTTCTCATCAAATGATACCTTGGTTTTATTCATTCCATTCTTTAATTTCTCAAAAAATCCCATTGTAATCTCCTTAGTTATATAACTATATAATTTTTGTTTGAACGATAGTGCTATTATAACATACTTTTAGCTAATTGTACAGCTTTATGAATAAAACACTTAGATTTTTCTAAGTGTTTTATGATATATATAATTTTTATTTACTTTATTATTTAAATTATAATCTATTTAATATCTTTTCTTTAAAATTTTTTTCTAATATTTTTTCAATTTCTGCTTTGGTATAACCGTTTTTTACTAATGCATTTTCTATGCTTTTTTTTACATTATTATGAAAATATATATTCAAGTGTTGATAATATTCAGGTTCTATATAATAATATCTCATATCGTCTGTTGCTACAGCTATGTTTTCTACTCCTCCTAATAATCTTTTTATATAATTAATATTATCTATATATTTTTGTTCATAATCAATATTTGGATTACATATATCTTCTGTATCTACACAAAATTTTTTTATTGATACAATTCCTATTATTCCTCCTAATTCTTTTACTTTTAAAATTTGACTATCTGTTAAATTTCTGGATACATTACAAATAGCTTTTGCATTTGAGTGAGATGCAAAAACTATTGGGTCTTTTCCTGTTTCTTTCATTTTCTCACATAAATATACAATATCCCAAAATGTTTTTTCATTAGCATGTGATAAATCTATAGCTATCTTTTTATTTACTAATTTAGTAATTAATTTTCTGCCTAATTCTGTCAATCCATCACTATTATTTGCTCTTACCCCTGCACCAAATTTATTCTTATTACTCCATACCGGATTTGTAGATCTAAGACCTAATGAATATAAAATATCAATATCTTCTATTTTTTTCAAATAGTCCAAGCCTTCTATTCCAAATATATACTGTATTTCTTTCGGAATTATTTTATTCTCTTTTATATATTTTTTTACTTCTTTTAAATCTTTTATTAAATCGATTTGATCTTCTTTTATTCCTATTTCCTCTTTCATTTCTTCTTTACTCATATAAAAAAGATTAAAAATTCCACCTGTAATATTCTCTTTATTATATACCTCATCACAATATTTTTTAATATATTCTCTATTTTCTTTTTTCATTAAAATATGTGTTAATAAATCATAATGGCAATCTATCATTGTTACCTCCTTATTATATTACTATTTTATAATATGCAACTTGATAATATACCTAGAAATCGTTTTTGTATTATTATATACACTCAATTTATGTTAAATTTAATACACTCAAAAATATTTAGTATTGACTTTTTTATGTATACCTATTATAATTTAAAAAGTATTTGGTATATTCCAAATATATGTAACTCGCAGTCTGCATTTAATTATTAAAGGAGGCTTCTATGGGAAAAGAAACTAATTATGATCCCTATGCAGAACTTGGGGTATCATCACAAAAGGCAGCTGTTCACAAGGCAACAAAGCACTTATCAAAAGGATTATATCCTGGTGCTTTTTGCCAAATAGTTCCTATGCCACGGATCTTACCTGATGAAATCATATCTAATTATGCACAGGTAATCCATTCAGATGGAGTTGGCACCAAGAGTAATGTTGCTTACTTAGCTATGGCTGAGGGAATAAGCTCTGATTTTCTGTCAAACCTTGCTCAAGATGCTATTGTCATGAACATCGATGATATGGCTTGTGTGGGTATTACAAATGATATCTATATTTCAAACCATATTGCTCGTAACTCTGGCAGAGTAGATGATCAGGCTTTGGAGAAAATCATCTACGGATATTCTAAATTTTTCAGTAAAATGAAAGATTTAGGTATCAACTTATACAATGCTGGTGGTGAAACCGCTGATGTTGGCAGTTATACAACCACAATGGGCATTGACGTTACTGCAAGTGCAACCATTGCAAAAGATAGCATTATCGATTGCAGTAATATTGGATCTAATGACTATATCGTCGGGCTTGCTTCTTATGGTCAGAGCAGTTATGAAGATCATGAAAACTCAGGCATCAGAAGTAATGGTCTTACTCTTGCAATAAACGCTCTTCTGAGTCCTTATTATCGCAAGTATAAGGAAACCATGGACGGAACTATCGATCCGGAAAAATTGTTTTGCGGGCCTTATCGTCTCGAAGATACGTTGGAAGGTTCATCGCTTACAGTAGCCGAAGCAATTTTGTCCCCTACACGGACTTATGTCCCTGTAATACGCGACATATTGCAGGATGACATTTCTGTAAACGGCATTATCCATTGTTCTGGCGGCGGACTTACTAAATCCATCAACTTTGGTAAGTCTATAACTTATGTGAAACATGAATTGAATGATGCAATTCCACCTATTTTCAAAGCGATCCAGGAAAGTCGTAAAATTGATGATGTACATATGTACCAGACTTTCAATATGGGTATCGGTATGGAAGTAATCGTAAGCAGCTTGGACGATGCTGAAAAGGTAATTTCACATTCTGAAAAGTATAACATTCCAGCATCTATATTAGGCTATACAGAACGATCCACCGACGGCAAAAACAGAGTAAAAATCGGATCACATGTTTATACAAAATAAAACATTTTCCGATTATCTGATGATACCTAAAGTAGTTAAGACCACCCGTAAAACGGGTGGTTTTCTATTATTATATAAGTTTTTTTCCAATAATTAAAAAAATTACTAATAACATAATTAAAAATTGCCAACTTGAAACTCTATAAAAATATTACATTTAATTTTATTAAAAATTCCTATAAACATATATGAATTTTCTTAATTTTATTATATAATGCAATTGTTAAACTTTTAATATGAAAGGATCTTAATATTTATGAATAATAAAAATAAAAAATTAATAAACTTCTTATCTATAATTTCTATATTAGGAATTATCTTTTTATTATTTACGTATTTTTATGAAATCTATAGAACTAGGGATTATATTAAAACAAATGCAATAATTACATCTAATATAGAAGAAACAGATTATGGATTGACTGATAACTCTAGTCCAACTAAATATAAATATGTCGAAATTAAATATGGCAACTATACTAATAAATATAGAGTTTTGACTTTTTTATTCAAAAAAGAAGGTAACTCTACAACCATCTTCTATTCTAAAGAAAATCCTAATTTAATAAGAGATAAATTTAAAATGTCAATTTCATTATTAATTAGTATCTTTTTGATCCTTTGGGTTGTAGGTCTGAATCTATCAATTCATCTTAAAAGAACTGAAAAATTTTAATATACTCTAATATACATATTTGACATTTAAAATTTTTTATTGAAAAATAAACTTTTAATAAAAACAAAAATAATGAATCTAATTAATTTAAAAGATGGCAATACATTAACATCTTTAGAAAGTGAGGCTATTATGAATATAGATATTCTAGTTGGTAACCCTAGAAAAATATTTAAAAAAATTTATAAAGGATACAATTCTAACAATTTGATCACTACAGATGAATTATATAGTTTATTTACAGATTCTACTCAACTTCAACAAGATTTAAATCTTCTTTATGAATTAAAACTAATAAGTAGCGGCTTAGATTCTAAGTATCGCTTAACAGCTGACGGTCGAATGTATTTTAAGTTAGAAATATTCAATTTACTTAGAGTTATTTTTAAATCTATTTTTTGTCCTATTATTGTAGCTTTTATAACTACTTTAATAACATTATGGTTAAAAGGCAAATAATAAATAATAGATATTTATCCAAAGCACATCGTTTTATATAGATGTTCTTTTATTAAGAAAAAAGTATACTTTTCAACAAAACTAGTTGCATTAAAATTGCATTATTCAAGTCAAAAATAAACCTTGTAATTGCTATTATTCAGTAATTACAAGGTTTTGTATTTATGGTGATGAAGATCTTTTTCGTCTAGTACGACAATATTATCCTTTGGTGCCAACAGGCAGAATCGAACTGCCGACCTACGGGTTACGAATCCGTTGCTCTACCAACTGAGCTATATTGGCATATTATTATTTTTCCATTATTAATACGTAGTTATTATAATATCTTTTTTTATAAAAAGTCAATAGAATTATATATTCTAAATAATAATATTAATTTTAATATTACATTTCTTCCTGTATTAATATGTTATATAATGTAAAGCCTAAAAGCAGTATATAACTTGAATTTCCTCGCTTTTAGTGTTATAATATAAAACATTAAAGGAGGCATTTATTATGAACAAAGAACAAGAAAAACAACTATTATGGAAACAATTACAAGATAAAAAAGAAGAACTAAAAAATAAAGAAAAAGAAGTAGCAATATTAAAAAAAGAAATAGAAGAGTTAAGTAATCAATATTATTATCTTACATCATCAGAAAACTTAGAGGTAATTTTAGACATTAACTAATATAGCAGGCTAGTAAAACTAGCCTGCTATATTTATAATTTAAAATGTTATTCTCTTAAATTAATATCTATGTTATTAATACATTCCATCCATTCCTGCTGGCATACCGTCTCCGTGTCCTCCACAGTTACATCCTTTTTCTTCTGGAGCATCTGCTACTAAACTTTCTGTTGTAAGTACCATTGATGCAATTGAAGCAGCATTTTGAAGTGCACTTCTTGTTACTTTTGTAGGATCAACAATTCCTGATTTTTTCATATCAACATATTGTTCAGTTGCAGCATCAAATCCAATACCTATATCTGATTGTTTTACTTTGTTTGCTATTACTGCTGGTTCTAATCCAGCATTTACAGCAATTTGTTTTACTGGTTCTTCTAATGCTTTAAGAACTATTTGAGCACCTAATTTTTCTCCATTATCTAATGTTTCTACTAATTTTTCTACTTTAGGTATTACATTTATTAATGCTGTTCCTCCACCACTAACTATACCTTCTTCAACTGCAGCCTTTGTAGCTGATAATGCATCTTCTATTCTTAATTTTCTGTCTTTCATTTCTACTTCTGTAGCTGCTCCTACACCAATTACTGCAACTCCTCCAGCCATTTTTGCTAGACGTTCTTGTAATTGTTCTTTATCATACTCACTTTGTGTTTCTGTAATTTGAGTTTTTATTTGATTTACTCTATCAGCAATTAATTTTTTATCTCCTGATCCATCAACAATTATTGTATTTTCTTTTTGTACTTTAATTTGTTTAGCTCTACCTAATTGTTCTATTGTTGTATCTTTTAATTCTAATCCTAAATCTGATGTAATTACTTCTCCACCTGTTAATATGCTAATGTCCTCAAGCATTGCTTTTCTTTTATCTCCGAATCCAGGTGCTTTTACAGCTACTACGTTTAGAACTCCTCTTAATTTATTTAATACTAATGTAGATAAAGCTTCTCCTTCGATATCATCACAAATTATTACTAATTTTCCAGATTGTTGCATTAAATTTTCTAGTAGTGGTAATATTTCTTGAATATTACTTATCTTTTTATCTGTAATTAAAATATATGGATTATCTATAACAGCTTCCATCTTTTCAGTATCTGTTACCATATATGGTGAAACATATCCTTTATCAAATTGCATTCCTTCAACAACATTTAATTCTGTATTTGATGTTTTTGACTCTTCTATTGTAATAACACCATCTTTTGATACTTTTTCCATTGCATCTGCAATTAATTTTCCTACTTCTTCATTATTGGCTGATATACTAGCAACTCTTGCTATATCTTCTTTTCCATTAACTTCTGAACTTATTTCTCTTAAACCATCAACAGCAACATTAACAGCTTTATCAATTCCTCTTTTTATTGCCATAGGATCTGCACCAGCAGCTACATTTTTCACACCTTCTTTTATCATACTTTGAGCTAAAACAGTAGCTGTTGTAGTACCATCCCCTGCAATATCATTTGTCTTTGTAGAAACTTCCTTTACTAAACGAGCTCCCATATTTTCAAACTTATCCTCTAATTCAATTTCTTTTGCAATTGTTACACCATCATTTGTAATCAATGGTGCTCCAAAACTCTTATCCAAAACAACATTTCTTCCTTTTGGTCCTAATGTAACCTTAACAGTATCTGCTAATTTATTAACACCTTCTAATAAAGACTTTCTAGCGTCTTCTCCAAATCTAATAACCTTTGCCATTTATTATCCTTCCTTTCCGGGATTTTGGGACGTTCCTTAAATTCCCTTTTAGTGGGATTCAGGGACACTCCTTATCCTTTTATTTATATTTTTCAATCTAATTATCAACAAATTATTCTACAATTGCTAATATATCATCTTGTTTTACTATTATGTATTCTTCTCCTTCATATTTAACTTCTGTTCCTGAATATTTACTTACTATAACATTGTCACCTTTTTTTACATTCATTGCTTCTAATTTTCCGTCTACCATTTCTCCTGGTCCAACTTCAATTATTTCTGCTATTTGTGGTTTTTCTTGTGCTGCTCCTGATAGAATTATTCCACTTTTAGTTTTTTCTTCGCCTTCTTTCATTTTTATTAACACTCTACTACCTAATGGTTTGATCATTTCACATTACCTCCTTTAGATTTTAGCACTCTTATTGAATGACTGCTAATAATTTATACCCATTTAATTAAATTGTCAATACTTTTTTGTATTTTTCACACAAAGTTCACATATCTATTTTATGTTTGAAAAAAATATATATGCCTAAATTTTTTCTTACTTTTCTAGTATTTGTTTTTTCTATTTGTTAACTTGCCTTTTTTATTCATAAATTATATAATATTGTCATGAAAAAATTAATTGTAACCGAAAAATATAATGGAAAAAAACTAAACAAATTTTTATTGGATAATATACCAAATTTGTCTCAAAATTTATTTTATAAAACTCTTCGAAAAAAAGATATTAAAATAAATGGAAAAAGAACAAATGAAAATATTTCTATATATACAGGTGACGAAATATTAGTATATATATCTGATCAAATGTTAGAGTCAAAACTTGATTTAGAAATCTTTTTCGAAGATGATAATATCGTATTAATTAATAAACCTGCAGGAATAGAAGTGACTGGTAATAATAGCTTAACTAATTTAGTACATAAAAAATATTCTTATTGTCCTTACAAACCAATGCCTTGCCATAGACTTGATAGAAACACTACTGGTTTAATTCTATTTGCCAAAAACGAAATATCTTTAAACATTCTTTTTGACAAGTTTAAAAATCATGAAATTGAAAAACACTATCTAGCACTTGTATATGGAATCCCAAAAGAAAAATTCAAAAAATGTGATGCATATCTTTTTAAAGATACCAAAAAATCATTAGTTTATATAAGCGATACATTTAAAAAAGGATATCAAAAAATAACTACTATTTATAACATTTTAGAAACAAACCCTAATAACACTTGTCTTTTAGATGTTCAAATTCCAACCGGGAAAACACATCAAATTCGTGCACATCTAGCCTATCTTGGTTTTCCTATAATTGGTGATGGAAAATATGGAATTAATGAAATCAATAAAAAATTTAGTAAAAAATATCAAATGCTTTGTAGCTATTCATTAAAATTCAATTTTAAAACTGATAGTGGTATACTGAACTATCTAAATGGAACAGAATTTGTATTAGATTCATTTACGGGAAAAAATAAAATTTATTAATTTATATAAAGTATATTAAATAAAAAATATATTGTCTTAAAAAAGTATAAATGATAAAATAAAATCATAGAAAAATTTTTACAAAGAAAGGTGGTGAAAAAATGGACGAAAAGAAAACTCTAAAAATAAGTTTATCAACATTTTTCTTAATAATTGCAATAATTATAATTGCTGTAATGGCTATTTTTATATATAAATTTTATAATGAAAAAATAGAAGCAAATGAAAAATCATCAGAACTACAATCACAAGTAACAAACTTAAATGGAACTGTAAGTGATCTACAAGGAAAATTAGACTCAATAAACAATACCATAAATTCTAATAGTTCTAATGAAAACAAAAATAGTCAAAATACAAATGTAGATACTTCTACAACTACATTAGATAAAAAATATGAAAATTCTGAATATGGTATTGAATTTTCTTATCCTTCATCATTATCAAATCATCAATATTCATTGACAAACGATATGGTTGAATTTTTTAGTGATAACAATGGAAATGATGTTGTAATTACTAAATTCAACAACACTACTATGGAAAAAACAATAGATTCTGAAAAAAATAAAGAAAAAGCTGATGGTTCAAAATTCTATACAAATATAAAAAAAGAAGGATATGTTACATTAAGTAGTGGAACAAAAGGATATAGCATTGAAACTAATGACAACTATATTGTATTTATTACTGAAAAAAATAATACTGCATTTAGTTTTTCAATTGCGTACATAGACAATAATGAAAAATTATCTACTGACATTTTAAATTCTTTTTCTTTAAAATAATTTATTATTAATAAATATTTTATACATAACTACTTTTCCCCTAACAATAAAATATTAATCAATATTTTATTATTAGGGGAATTTTTTATTATAATTAGTTATCTCTCCTTCAGTATTTTTTCAATTATTTTATAATTCTACTTTAATATTTTTTTAAATATCCTCTATCATAAATTCTTTATTATCATATTTAGGAATAATATAGTCTGGGGTTCCATAGTCTACTATTCTCCCCTTTTCAATAACTAGAATATTATCCATGTCTTTTAATGTTGATAATCTATGAGCTATACATATAATAGTTTGTTCATTAAAATATTTGTGTATATTTTTTTGTATTTTAAATTCTGTATTATTATCTAAACTACTAGTAGCTTCATCAAATATAACAATTTTTGAATCTCTTAAGAAAATTCTAGCTAATGCAATTCTCTGTCTTTGTCCACCTGAAAGTTTTATTCCTCGTTCTCCAACAATTGTATTATATTTATCCTCTAGACTTTCTATAAAGTTATGAAGTTCAGCTTTTTTTGCTGCATTATATATCTCTTCGTCTGTTGCATCTGGCTTTGCTATTTTTATATTATCATAAATAGTAGAATGTAATAATATTGTTTCTTGAGGTACATAAGTCAAATTATTATATAATGAATTTGTATTATAGTTTGATATATCTTTATTATCTATAAAAATACTTCCCTCTTGAGGAGTATAAAACTTAAAAAGTAAATTAACCAGTGTTGTTTTCCCGCTTCCACTAACACCTATAATACCTAATTTTTGTTTATCATTAATTTCCAAATCAAAATTTTCGAAAACATAGCTTTTATTATATTTAAATGACATATCTCTAAATTCGATTTTACCTGTGGATATTTGAATATCATTTTTATTATCATTTTGTACATTATCTTTAGTATACAAAAGTTCATAACTATTTTTCAATTTTACCATAATTTCCCCTATATGTATGTAAGACCATGTAAACGAAGTAGTTTGACTCTTTAAAGAAATCATAGCATTTATAAAAAATATAAAGTTACCTAATGTCATCATATTGTTTTTAAATAATGCAATTGAATAAATCATTAAAATAGTCAAAACTACAACATAAACAACATTAGCTATCGCTCCAAAAGTAAATTCTTTTGTAGATGCTTTATTTCTATATATATTTGCTTCTTGTTTTTTAGACTTTAAGTTTTTTGAAAAATTCTCTACTGCATTATACAATCTAAGTGATGTAAAATTTAATACAGCATCATTTAATATTCCATTATATTCTCTGTTATACTCTTCTGCCTTTTTTATTGATGGTAAATATCTCTTAGAAAAATATATTAGCCTTGATATTATTATTCCAGTAAACAATATCGTTGCAGTAATAAAAATATTTATATTTATTGTATATAAAACAATTAAACTACTTATCATTGAAGTCAATAATGAAATAAATTGAGTTGTTATTTGAGTATTCAAATTAGTAACTTCATCATTTATTTCATTGATTGCAGTTGATATTTTTCCTGTATAATTATCCGTAAAAAACGAATAAGTTTTTTTATCTAGATTATTAAATAATTTTTCTGAAATATATGGCGTTTGTTTTTTTACCATATGAATGGTTCTTGTTATATTTGAAATATAAAAAAATATCAATTCTAAAACAATAACACATAGCAAAATAAAGATAGTTTTATATAAATCAGTTATTTGAAAATTCTCCATACTTGGTAAATCAATTATACCTTTTATTATATATTGTTTTACTAAATCTAATATTTGTGAAATTATCATACTACCTATCATAACAAATGTTAAATATTTAACAGGTTTATATAAAGACAATACAAATTTTTTAAAATTATCCTTCAATTTATTTCTCTCCTTTTATTTTTTGAATTAAAATTTATCATAAATTATTTAACATTTCTGATTATATCATAGCCTTTTGTTTTTTTTCATTAATTTTACAAAATAAAACAAATATTAATTATATTTTTTAATATATAGGATTTTTTGCAGTTTAAGATATAATGCTATCAAGTATATAATTTTAAGGAGAATCCAAAATGTACCATACAAAAAAACTGGCTCTTACGAACCAGTTTTTTGTACTACGTTTACTCTTAAGAGTTCAAGAACTGCCCTTATTCGCCACTCTGACGCATACGATAAGACTTACTGTATCTGTTCTCTACTTTGTTAACAACTACTCCTTCGAAATCATTGTCAACTACTTTGAAACATATAGGTTTGTTCTCATAAATTGGAACAAACATCTTCTTACCGTCGAGTATTGCCATAAAATCTTCCAATTTTTCTTCTTCGGACTTCTCGCAGCCTTTAGATCTGGCATACTTGAAATACTCCCAATAATCATAAAACACTCTCAGAGAAAAACCTCTACGGCACAATTCATCCCACTCGATGTTGACACGATGTACTACTTTCCACAAGTCTTCATAACTCTGAAAAATCATTCCGTCATGATAATTGTCGTGTTGTTCCTCTGAGTCGTGCATACCAACCACGTTTTTGCATACAATTTCGCTGATGCAACTGATTTTGCTACTGAGATTAGCCCGATCAGCCCTGTCTCTTGACTGAGAATTGAGCTCAAGTGCTTCAGAATGAAGTGCATCTAATTCGTCAAAGATCTTTTTAAGAGATGTAACATCTTCAGTGCTGAGCTTCTCGTAGTTACGGGTATTTTCAGCAAGATGCTTCACAATTTCAGTGATGCTTTCAATGTGCCAACATACACTGGATCCGTCCCACTTGACTTTAGCCTTCATAGACTTTTTAAAAAAAGTCTCAATCATAGGTCTGATTTCTTCTGCACATGGTGTCGGTAAATATCTTCCCTCAATAGCTTCATTCATGTAGTTTGTCATCCGAGAGATATACGGGTTGTTTTTTCTTCCAAACATAGTAATTTCAAACATAGTAATTTCTCCTTAATACTTTTACTGTTGTTTATTTGGTTACATTTGATAAACCGAGAAGTTAGAGGAAATCCCTCTCACTAATCAGTGAAAACAAGATAATCTACACAGGACTTTGCCCATGTTATTTTTATTATACTATATATTTACATAAAATTCAAACATGTTTAAAGTTTTTCAGATTTCAAATATGGAAAATTTTGTTGTTTTATAGTATAATGTAGTAGTGTTTTTTAACTTGTTAAAAGGAGGATTCAATTTGATTAATATACAAGACGTAATAAACAATGTAAGTATGTTGTCTAAAACTCTACCAAGTCTAAATATCGATAGTATATTTATTGAACAAGATGGAAAAATTGAAAAGTATTTTTATAAAGATGAGCAATTACATGAATTAAAAAGTTGTTCTAAATTATTAGTTGCTATGGCTATTGGAATAGCAATTAATAAAAAACTATCAATATCAGGTAAACCATTAACTTTAAATACTAAAATTTATCCAATAATTAAAGATATAGTAAATATAAAGAATAAAAGTAATATTGATAAAATTAAAAAATGGACTATAAAAGATCTACTTACTCATACTACTGGCTATGAATCACAAATGATGTCTGAAAGATTTATACAAGACATCGATAAAGAAAAATTAGTAGACTATGCTCTAAATTATGATATCCCATATGAAGCAGGAATTAGATTTGCATATAATAATGTAGAACCATTTATTTTGTCTGTTTTCTTCCAAGAAGCATTTAATAAAAATTTAACAGATTTTATCGATGAAAATATATTTAAAAAACTTAACATTTTAGATTATAAATGGGAAAACTATGGTAAATATTGTCCCGGAGCTACTGGATTATATCTTAAACATTCGGATTTCCATAAAATAGGTCAATTATTACTAAATGAAGGAAAATATAATAATCATCAAATTATTTCGAACACCTGGATAAAAGAAATGTGTTCTATGAAATTAGAAACACCATCTGCTTACAAGCCTGAAAGAGTATTACCTAAAATAGGAATAGGATATTTCACTTTTATATCACGAGATGGTTATATTTTTAGAGATGGATCTAATGGGCAATATATCATTTTAAATAAAGATAAGAATTTATTAATAACTATAATGTCGACAGAAAAAGATATGAAAAATGTTACTGAGATATTGAGAAATTTAATATAAAGACAATGCCACTTAAGCATTGTCTTTATCATTTTAATCATGTCCCCTCTTTCCTTACAATAACGCACAAAAAAATCAATCTTTTCAGATTGATTTAATCATTAACGTCACTTGGTACAACGATTTTACCTTATGGAGCGATTACATACAAGTTACGAACTTTGTTCTTTTTCTATAAACATTAGAAATGAATTGCTATCAAATTTCAATGGGAGTATAGAGTATTTTGTTATTTTATAGTATAATATATTCAAAATTAAACTTGATTATATAAGGAGAATTTTTATATGAAAATAAAAATGATTGGAACAGGTGCTATTTCTGTTAAAGATAGAAGTTCATGCTGCTTGATTGATGAGAGAATTATGGTTGATTGCGGGAATGGAATTGTAAAAACCTTATTAGAACAAAATGTAGATATAAATAATATAGATACTCTTTTAATTACTCATTTGCATGGAGACCATTTTCTTGATTTACCTTTTCTAATAATGCAAAGAAATTTTTTTTCTGCAAATAATGATTTAAATATTTATTGCCCTAATGGTACTGAAAAGGTTATTGCAAAAATAATTGCTTTAATTTACTCAGATATAAAAGACTGGACAATATTAAGAGATAAAACAAATGTTAAATTTATAGAGTTTGATTCTTTAAATAACCAAGAAATATGTAAAGGTTATTATGCAACTTCTTATGATGTTGTACATGGAGATTTTTCACCAGCATTTGGATATGTTATAAAACATAATAATAGGTCAATAGGATTATCTGGCGATAGTTCGTATTGTGAAAGTATTGATAGAATATTAGAAAATTCTAATATTTCTATTTTAGATATGAGTTTTATTGACAGTAACAATAAACATATGGGGGTTCACGATATTGAATTTTTATCTAAAAAATTTAATAAAAAAATTATACCAACACATATGAGTTCCTATGCAAAAGAATATGCTATAGAAAAAAACATTAATAATGTTATTATACTTAATGATGGTGAATCAATAGAAATATAATTTATATAAAGGGTATGGAGGTTTTATATAAGAGTACAAATTCGGCACTGGCTGGGCATGACTTTTATTCAACATAAAAGAATAAAAAGAGGATTAATTATTTTAACTATTTTTCCTCTTTTTTGATATTATTTATGTAAAAAACTCACGAACAATTAATTCCGTAAGTTGATTTCCAATGGTTGGAGTGTTCTTATAGGAATTTTTATTAAATACTGATGAAATTTATAATTTGATAGCATATCCAAAACCATTTATTGTATATTTATATATATAATTCCAATATTTCTATAATTTATAACTATAAATTTTGCAATTCTCATTAATATTTGATGAATTTCCATTCTCTGGTATTTCATTGAAATACCAATAAATAGCTCTTGATATTCCTCCATGAGTAACTAATAGAATATTATCATTACTATTATTTAATTTTAATTCATTTAAAAAATCCGAGATTCTTTCATATACATTTTTCATAGTTTCTAATTCAGGATATGATCTATCTGAATTATAGTTCCAAAATTCATCCCATTTTAGTTCAGAAAAAGGAACATTCTCATATATTCCCATATTTCGTTCTTTTATTCTGTTTTCAATAATTACAGGTATATTTTTATCTAATTTAAATAATTTCAATGTATCTTTTGCTCTTTGTATTGGTGAACAATATATTTTATTAATATTTAGTTTTCTAATTTCTTTTCCAATTTCTAATGCTTGGGTTATTCCTGTTTCATTTAGTGGTTCTGTTTCAGTAGCTATAATATTATTTTTGCCCATATTAGTTTCTCCATGCCTAATTACATATAAATTCATTAAATTATTTTCTTCCTTTCTATTATTATCTATTTTAAGTTAATTTTAAATATTGTACATAAATTAAGACAAAAAATCAATTACAATCATATAAAAATTTAGAGAAATATTCAAAACGTGGCAAAGCGATAGCAACAGCCACACTCCCTATATGTAATACGGGAGTAACTTTATGCAAAAAAACTATGTAAGTAAATATAGCAGTAAATACAAAAAAGGCGTAAATGTAAAATATGCCCCAAAAATTATCAACATAAAATAAAAAATTTATCAAAGTTGTATCATTATAATTTTTATTACAAAAAACATAAAACAGAGAAAGCATCCTAAAACACTTCCTCTGTTCTACAATTACATGAAATGAGCAAAGATTTTTCTTGCGTCTTCCGCCACTTTAGCATTTGGATATTCAAATTTCATCGTACCATCCGCACTTTTGGAATGCTTAACACCTTCTTTTTCAAGTACTCGGGCTAATGTTTCAATTTTACTAGCATACAGTTTAGCAATTTCAGGATTCTTTTCGAGTATCTGAATTTCTAAAATTCTTCCACTCGATATAACCTTTAAATGTAACTGCTCTCTAGAGCGAAGTGACTCCTGCTTTGCCCGTTTTCTTTCAACCTTAAATTCATCAGAAAATGCTTTGAAAATTCCCATAATTACCTCCTTAAATTATCTTGGAGGTTTTGAAACCTCCAAGTATTAAATGCTTTCGGGTTTCCAAAAATCCTTATCATATATATTATAACATTTTTAACTATGTTTATCAATAACTTCTTCTATAAACGCAAGATCAAAACCATAATTTTCAAAAACAACTTACTATTTAAACTATTACAAATTTATTATCAGATTCAATATATATTAAATTTTCGTATGCTACCATTTATAAAAGTAGGAGTCACATTAGCAAATTCACATATAAACTCTAATCTTTGCTTTAAACTTTCTTCAAATTATAGTTCTTGTTTAATTATTTTTATTTTGATTCCATCCTTTCTTTGAGGATGATTTTCTTGCTAACGCAAAAAAATCAACCAAATTTCTCTGATTGATTTCATATCTTCCGTTTCAAACTAAAAGTTCGAACAGAAACGTCACTGGAGCGGTTAAGCAACAGCTTACGAACCGTAACGCTCTCTTTCTAAAAATATTATATATGAATTCTTATTAAATTTCAATGGGAGTATGGAGAATTTTGTTGTTTTATAGTATAATAAATACGAAATTATTCTTTTTAGGGAGGTTAATTATGGCTGATATTGTATATAAAGAAAGAACCTTTACTAATACTCCATTTGCAGATTTAAATAATAAAAGGCATTCTAAAGTTTTAACTTGTCCATATTGCGGAATTGGCACAGATGCAACGAGAATAGATGTAAAGGCATTCTCAATAACTGGTGGACTAATTGCAGATGTAACTTACAAATGTACTAGTTGTGATAAAATTTTTCATGTTTCATATAAAAAAATGAAAGATGAAGAAATATTTATTCCATATTCTGTATTTCCAAATTTTCAAGGCAAAGAATTTAGTAAAGAAATACAAAATGTATCTCCAAGGTTTATCAAATTATATAATCAAGCTTATAAAGCAGAATATGATACTAATTATGAACTTGCTGGATGTGGGTATAGAAATGCTTTAGAAGTATTAATTAAGGATTTTGCAATTAATATATTAGGAGAAAAGAAAGAGGATGTTGTAAAATATAAACTTTATAAGGCAATTGAATTATATTTAAAAGATGTTGATATGAGCAACTGTGCTGATGTTGTAAGAATACTAGGTAATGACAATACACATTATGAGAGAGATTACGAAAATATTGATTTTGATGTATTAAAGCAGTATTTAAATATTTTTATTGAAATGATTGAGGTTCAGATAAAGATTAAAAATCCGCCTGTGAGTAGATAAATAATGAAAGGATGATAAAATGAATTTTAATGTAAATAGAGTAAAAATAATTGTCACGATTCCTATTGAAAATGCAGAAGAATTAAGAAACGCTATATGTGAAGTAGGTGCAGGTGTTATAGGAAATTATACACATTGTTCTATGTCCACAAAATGTATTGGGACTTTTAAACCTAATGATAATGCTAATCCATACATTGGAAAAAACAATAAATTAGAATTTGTAGAAGAAGAAAAACTAGAAGTTGTTTGTGATGTAGATAATGTTAAAAAAGTTATTGTTAAATTAAGAGAAGTTCATCCTTATGAGGAACCTGCTATTGATATTGTTCCATTATTGGATGAAGAAAGTTTTAAATAGGAGGAACTAGATATGAAGAATGTAATTATTACAGGCGCTGCAAATGGTGTTGGAAAAGCAGTTGCTCAAATATTAATGGATGAAAATCTAATATTAATTGATGTTGATAATAAAGAATTAGAAAAAACTGCAAAAGAATTAAATAAGGATTATTATGTGTGCGATTTGAGTGAAGCAAATCAGATAAGTGAAGTAATGTCTAAGATAAACGAAAAATATGATAAAATTGATTGCTTAATTAATTGTGCAGGTATGTGGATTTCTGGAGATATGTCAAAATTAAAACAGCCTATTTTTGATGAAATGAACACTTTAGATAGAATTAAAGATGTAATTGATACTAATGTGTTTGGAACTATTGCTATGATTAAAAGTATATTTCCAATTATGGAAAAACAAGGTTATGGTCAAATAATAAATATTAACTCTCAAAGTGGAGTTATGTGTGAACCACCATTCCCAATTTATAATGCAACGAAACATAGTACAAATGCTTTTAGAAAAGCAGTACAAGACGATTTAGCAAGAAACAATATTAAAATAACAGATGTATGTCCTGGACTTATACAAACTGATTTTTATAACAGAGCAAAAAATCCACTACCAAAAGAAATAATGGATACAGGTTTAACACCAGAAGATG
>CAKPRW010000001.1 GCA_934183045.1 uncultured Clostridia bacterium | reverse complement strand
TGCTACAAATGGTGCAATTAAAGTTAAGAATGCCAAATATATAACCCTTTTCAAATATGTAAATGCAAAAAATACTGTATAGAAAACTAATACTATAAAACATATTGCATATCCTATAAATTGTTCTGTTCCCATAGTTAATTGCGCTTGTAATCTTACTTTTCCCATTAGACTAGTTGGCCATGATATATATTTATCTCCATTATCATTTTCTTGCACAAAATCTTCCATTCCCATTTCTTCTAACTTTTTACTTAATTTTTCTGCTTCATCATCTTGCATAACTACAGCATAAGTATTATTTTCTTCATCAAATCCTGAATCTATAACTTTTGTGAATTGCTTAACCATTGCAACTGAAAAAGCCATGATATAGTGTAAAAAGAATAATAAACAAATTCCTACTAACCAATCCATCAACATCTGTTTATATTTAGCTTTATCAGATGCAATAGAAGATAACATCATTCTAATTGCAACATATAAAAGAACAGACATCATTAGAACCAATGCAATATTTCTTAGTGCGTTATACCATTTACTTATTACTTTTTGTATTTCATATGCTGTATTTTGCTTTGATGTTTTTACTTCATCATTTCCATCTTTATAGTAATAGTATTGAACTTTTTCATCACTAATAATTTCGTCTAGTTTATCTTGTTTATTTTTATAGTCACTTAATTTGTAATCTTTCCCTTCATTAGTTTTTAGATAAATATCAGTTTCAGGGTTGAAGAAATCAACATCAAACAATAATATTTTACCCTGAAAAATTTCCTCTGCCGATATAGAATACATTGGTAATACTAAATCTTGAGGCAGACATGTATTATCATACCAAACACCAACTGCAATTCCTGTCACTACCCCTGTAATAATTGTACCTACACCAATTGAAACACTAGCTGTAATTCCAACTGCAGCTAACGCAAAAACAGCAGCCCCACATGTTACTATAATTGCAGCTATGGTTAGTATTCCAGCAGCAATACCTACTACGATACCACCTATTTTATCCCACACAGATGTTGAAAGATCAACACGAACTAAACTTTGATCTTGTCCCATTACATTTTCATGTATTAACCCTACAGCTCCATCACCTATTGCTATAACTAATGATAATACAGGTTCTAATAATTTACCTCCAAACCCTTCGCTGTCAGCTCTAACAGGGCTTGATAGAATAAACTGAAAAGACAAAACCATTAAAATTGCTATAATTATCTTTTTCCTTATACTTTTACTTGTAAAGATTTTCATATTTATTCCTCCACTTATTGATCTTTTCTCATATTTGCTAAATTATTTAAGTTGGTTTCAACAAACTCAAATTCTTTTCTTGTTGGCATTATTTTTAAAATAGCCGTATCTGATCCAACTTTAAATAATCCTTCACCTTTTTGACAAGTTACCAAAAAGTCAGCTTCTCCTTCAGATAATTTAAATACTTCTTTTAAGTATTGTATTTCTGCTTTATCTTGTGCTAAGAATAATTTTGTGTCTGATGATGTTAATACTGCTTGTGCTTCTGATTTCTCATAGAAATCTTGGAATCTTTGTGAAATTATAGCTAATGATACATTTCTTTTTCTTGCACGTCTAGCCATTTTATTTAAGAAATCTACAGCTTCTTCATATGGTAATAGCATCCACGCCTCATCTACTAATACTCTTTTTTTAGTAGCCTTTTTTCTATCTTCACTATTCTTTTTTACAAATTTTTCCCATATCCATGAAAGTAAAATTTGTTGTGCCAAAGGTCTTGCAAATCTTTCTTCTAATTGTGATATATCTATATTTATAAAAGGAGCTCCCTCTAATAAATCAAAAGTAGATTGACCATCAAAATAAGCCATTTGTCCATCATACTCTCTAATATATTGTTTCATAACTTTTAACAAATAACTATAATGGAATTGATAATCTGAATTAGTATTTTCTTTAGCTTTGGCTTGTATTCTTCTATACCAACTACCAATTGTTGGCATGTCTTTCTTTTCTTTTCCTAATATATTATCACTACTTATTTTCATTTCTGCTGTTTTATATAAACTGTTAGGATTATTTGTAATTCCTAAACTTGCATATTCTTCTGCAACAGATTCTGCTATTATTTGTTTTGTAAGTTCGTTTACTTCCGTACTTCTTGTACTTCCTTTAGCCATTGTTAATAAAGCTTGAGTTACGTCTTCAACTTTGTTTTCTATATTTAATACAGTTCTTTCTCTACCTGTAATTTCATCTTTTACTTTTTCAACTTCTATATCAAATAAATTAATAATTGTTTGTGAATTAGGACTTATTACAACATTTATTCCTCCTAAACTTTCAGCAACAATTGTATATTCACCTTCGGCATCAAGAGCTAAACTCTCTATTCCCATAAGTACAGAAGATCTTGATACTAAAGTTTTCATTGTAACAGATTTACCAGCTCCTGATTTAGCAAATATAACCATATTATAATTTGTCAATGATGGATGGAAATTATCAAAAAGAATTGGTGTTCCTGTTTGCTTATTAAATCCAAGTGGTACTCCCGTAGAATGTCCTACTTCTGAACTTGTAAAAGGGAAAACTGTTCCCATAGAATTTCTATCAAATGTATGTAATTTTTTTATTTTATCTTCTAGAAATGGTAAATTAGTTTGAAACCCTTCTTCTTGTAATGCCCACGCTGTTTTTATATTAACCAAACTTTTTGACATTTCTGAAATCAACATTTTTGTTTGTTTATCTAATTCTTCTAAACTATATGCAAACAAAGTAGAAACAATAGATGCTTCATATAATTTATTAAATCCTGCCGCAATCTCATCTCTTAATTGTTCTGCTTCTAATCTTTTTTGTGTAATAGTGCTTTCCCTATTGATATTTCCTTTATCCATAGCAACTATTCTTTCTGTTTCCAATTCATTAATAACTCTATTTAGTTCACTTTGAGATCTTTCTTCTTTAATTGGATTTATAATAATTGAGGTATTTATATCTCCAAAAATATACATATCTCTAAATAGCTCTGGGAAAGTACACATTCTTGGCAAATTAGAAACAAAGAAGCTTCTTGCATATCTTTTAGTATTAGAAATAATTTCTAGATGATCTACATGGCTAGCATCAATTCCTGCAGGTGCAATCAACTCTTTTATTGTTTTCTTTCTTAAAAAACTATATTTATCTTCTTTATTTTGGTCTTGTCCTACCACTACCTGTTTATTTTTTTTCTTCATGATTTTACCCTCCTCTATAAGAAATTAACCATTAATAATTTTCTGAGCTTCTTCTTTTGTTTCCGTACCTATAATCTCTTCATTGTCTTCCAAAATACTTTGTGCCATAGCATCAATTAGTTCATTCATTTGAGCTTCTTTTTCTCTTACTCTTCTTTCTCTTTCTTTATTGTCTAATGCTTGTCTTACTGCTTCATTAGCTCTTTGCATAGCATCTCTTTCTATTTGTTTATCTATTTCTTTCATTCTCTTATCTAAAACATTAGGAGCTGTTGAATATACTTCTTCATATCCTGCATCTAATGCTTTTTTAAGTTCATATACTTCTGCTTCATCTCTATTGTATGCTATGTATATTAATTCAACAAGCTCTTTACTATCTAACACTTTACCATTTATTCCACATACAGATAAAGAACTTATAATTGATTGAGCTTTTGTATATAATTCTGAAAACGCCATATCCCTAACTTCTTCTTTAGCATATTCTGTTTGTGAAATATCCTCTGGAGTATATGAAATTATTACATAATAGTTTTTCTTTAATATGTTCTTATTAAAGTTCATTTTTTCTGTATTTTGTATAATATCCAAACCATATTCATACAAATTTTGAGCTTTTACTAATTCAAACCTTGCATCTCTAATTACTTTTTCTGGTTGATTTCCTGAATTAACTAATAGATTATATTCCATCTGTTTTTTCATAAATTGGTTTCTTATGTTATTTACTTTTTCTTTATAAACAGCTAAGCTATTTTCAAGATTTACAGTTCTTGTTTGAATATATAATTGTATAGGATATCTTAATGTATTTAAAAATTGTAAAAAACCTTGTTCAACGCTGTTTTTTTCTAGCCCAGACATTAAATCATAATTGATTCCTTGACATTCTATGGCCATTACATATTTGGCTCCATTTTTTCTTATAATCATATTGTCTTCAATTTTATCAAATTCCATAAAATCAAAAATAGATTGTTTATTATATGATGTTTCTTTAGGTTTACTAGCAGTATTTTTTCCTCCTGAGTCCACAGGAACATTTTCAGTTTTATTATTATTTTTTCTTTTTAAACTTAACATTATAAAAACAACTACTAATGCAAATAATATCAATAGCAATACTACTAAAACTATTGTAAGAACTTTACTAATTTGATCGTTATCCATTTGTATTCCTCCTTATTATTTATTAATAATATCTTTTCTTATATATATTTTATTATTATTTTTCTTAAATTTTATCCACCTTTTTATAATATCGTCAATATTTTCTCCTCCTGTCTTTTTAGTGAATTCAAATTTGTTTGTATCTGGCATTTTTAATGTACCAATTAGAAATCCTATAACTCCAAATATTGCATCACAAATGATTCCAACCATCTGCATTCCCATAATTTTAAAAATAAAATAAAATAATAATCCTATTCCCATTCCGACAATTGTATATACCAATGCTTTCGTAGAAAAAATGTATAGAATTCTACCCTCACCTTTATAATTTCTAGGTATCTCATATATATTCATATTTTATTCCTCTTTTCTCTTTTTTTATATAAAATTTCTTCTTACATTATACCATAAAAAAGCCACTAAAAGTATAAATATAGACAAAAAACTCATTTTTAATATTTTTGTAATTGTGCTGTAATATCATCGTAACATTTTATGTATTAAAGTCGTATAAATATGTCTTATTTTTTGTATAGTGAACATAAAAATCGCAATAATCAATTAGAAATACTTAATTATTTCCAATCAATTATTGCAATTAATAAAAAAAGAATCCATTATAAAATGAATTCTTCTTTATTTTTTCTATTATTATCCACCTAAAGATCCTGTGAAATTGTATATAACTCCTGCAATTGTAGATGCTGCAAAAACTAATGCTGCACCAATTACATATGGTAATAAAGTCTTTTTGTATTCTGCTTTTTCTTCTGCACTTCCCATCATGTATTTAAGTCCTAATACAACTAACACGATTACTGAAGCAATTGAACCAATTGTACTAACAATAGTAATTATTTGGTTACCTATTGTTTTAATACTACCTACCTCATAGTTAGAATCACCTTTGTAGCCAGATGGGTCTATTCCTGATGAAGATGATTTTGTACTAGCAGCATTAACTGTTAATGTTAATGAAAAAATAGATAATATAATAAGTAATATAGCTAATACTTTTATTGTTTTTTTCATATTTGTTTCCTCCCTTTTTACTTTTATTTCTTTATTTAGGCTGTATATGTCCCTATATATTATATCATTTTTAAACAGCATTTGCAATATCATTCGCAATATTATATACTGCTCCCGCCATTGCCGAAGCTGCAAATATGAAAATAGCTCCGATTAGAAATGGTAACATTGTCTTTTTGTATTCTGCTTTTTCTTCTACACTTCCTAACATATACTTTATTCCCAAAACAATAATTACTATAACTGATGATATAGCACCAATGGTACTTACTAATGTGATTACTTTATTTCCTGCTTTCTCAATATCTTTTATGTTGTTAGAATCTGTTGTTCCTGATAAATTACCCACAGAAAAAGCACTTGATATGTTTGTTATTGTTAAAATAATCATTAAAGCAATCAAAAGTATTTTCAAAACTTTTTCTTTTTTCATTAGCACCTCCAAATTATGATAATATATTAACAACCATTTTCCATATAAAGAATCCTCCAAATAAAACAACACATGACACCAAATATGGAACCAACGTCTGTTTTACTTCTGCTTTATCTTCTGAAGATGATATCATATATTTAATACCTAATATTATTCCTATTACTACTGCTAAAATAAGACCTATTCCTAGTAAAGCATTGTAAACAAAATCAGAACTATTTTTTAATTCATTAGTATCAACTTGAAAATTTTTCCCTTTATTTACAAATCTTTCTGCTCCATTCATTACGCTATCTACAGTATCTGCTGCTAACACCTTTACAGGAATTATTGAAATAAACATAGCTAATAACATAGTAATTATTATACATATTTTTGTTTTACTATATATTTTCATTAGAATCCTCCTACTATATCTTGTATAATTCCCAAAAGTGTTGTTATTGCAAATACCATTAATGCTCCTATTAAATAAGGTTTCATTGTCTTTTTATATTCTGCCCTTTCTTCTATACTTCCAAAAATGTATTTTATTCCTAAAATAATTAAGGCAATTACTGATATTATACTTCCTACAACTTTTAAAACCCCAACAACTTTATTTCCTATACTTTCCAATTTATCAGCATTTTTTACAGTATTTGTTGATGATGGTTTCCAATCTCCAGGAGTAAAATTACTATAACTCCCACCAGGACTAGAATTATACTGAGTATTATAGGTGAATGCATAAACATTTTTATTTGTTATTCCTAACATACATATTATACTAATAAATAAAATGATTAGTTTTTTAGTCATTTCTTCACCAACCTTTATTTTATATTTTATGTTTCTGTATGAAGAAAGACATTAGATCATTCTAATGATATATCTTGGCGGAGAAGGAGGGGTTCGAACCCTCGCGCCCCTTACGAGACCTAACAGTTTAGCAAACTGTCCCCTTCACCACTTGGGTACTTCTCCATTTTCTTTTATTGTATTTGGCGGAGAGGGTGGGATTCGAACCCACGGTAGGGATGAACCTACGCCAATTTTCAAGACTGGTGCCTTAAACCACTCGACCACCTCTCCATATAGTCAAAATACAATAATTATATTAGCATTTAAAATAATATTTGTCAACAATATTTTTGATTTTTTTTATTTTTAGTCAAAATAGCAAAAATTACTAAAAATAATCATTAATATTTATTTTTAGTAATTTTTAACATTTAACAGTATATTTCTTTATTTTTTATATATTAACAGCCTTATTTATCGCATTTTTTTCTTCATCTGTCAATGTGTAATTAGATTTTCCATTTTCTATTGGTTTAGCATATATATTAGACATTTCTCTTGAATAAATACCATTCAAAACCACTCCTGAATCGTTCTCATCTAACAAAGCAAGAGCAAAACTCAAGTCACTTCCAGTATCTTTAAAAGCATTATATCTAACAATGCCAACTTTCTTTATACATTTCGTTAAATCATTTTTTATATTATTTACGTCATTAGCAATCTCAGCATTATTATCTTCTATTTTTTTTACTTTATACATATAGTTTTCTAAATCTTCTTCAATATTTTTCCCATTTCCTAATTTCGCCATAAAGTTTTTGTATTTATTATTTAATTTCGAAAATTTTATACTATTAATTATACAAATAATTAATAAACATACATTTAAAACAAATAAAATAATTAAAAAAGCATCTGTTTTTAACAATTGCATTAAATTTTCCATGTAATCATCTCTTTTCTATATTATTTAATCAATCCTAGAATTCTTTCCAAATCATCATTTGATGTATATTCAATAATAATTTTTCCTCTACGTTTTCCAGCATCTAATTTCACTTTAGTTCCAAAGAAACTTTGAAAATTATCTTCTATACTTTTATATAATATATGATTTCTTTTCTGTTCTTCTTTAGTTTCTTTAAGTTTTGACTTTTTTTCTATTTGTCTTACAGTTTCTCCTCTTTCTAGCATATGTACAGCTGTTTGATATTGTTTGTCTAGATCAGTAATTGAAAGTAGCGCTTTACAATGTCCTTCTGTCAATTTACCTTCTTTAGCCATTTCTAGAACTCTTGAATCCAAATTTAGCACTCTTACCCAGTTTGCAATTGTACTTCTTCCTTTTCCCAATTTTTTAGCAACTTCTTCTTGTGAGAAGCCATAATTATCTATTAATGTTCTAATACCTAAAGCTTTTTCATATGGATTTAAATCTTCTCTTTGCATATTTTCTATTAATGATATTTCAGAATTCACTTTTTCGTCATCATCTCTTATAATAGCAGGTATTTCATCTAATCCAGCCATTTTAGAAGCTCTCCATCTTCTTTCTCCTGCAATTATGCTATAATACCCATCCTTTTTCGTAACTACAATTGGTTGTATTAATCCATATTCCTTAATCGATTGTGATAGTTCTTCTAACGCTTCTTGATCAAAATGTTTTCTAGGTTGATCTCTATTAGGTTCTACTTCTGTAATTTTTAAATTTTTTAATTTATCATTTTCTTGTATTACTTCAGCATCTTCTGGTTGTCCAAATAATGCATCTAGTCCTTTTCCTAAGCCCGTCATCTTTGCCATTTATATTCCTCCTTACATCATATGTTTTGCTTTTTTCTCTTCTTCATTCATTTTTAAAAATTCTTTTGTGAATTTCATATAACTTTTCGCACCTTTTGATCTTGGATCATATTCTGTGATTGGCATCCCATAGCTTGGTGCTTCACTTAATCTTACATTTCTTGGTATTACAGTTTTGTACACCTTGTCTGCAAAATATTTTTTTACTTCCTTTACTACTTGATTTGAAAGATTAGTTCTAACATCGTACATTGTTAGTAATGCTCCCTCAACTCTAATATCTTTATTCAAATGTTTTTTTACTAAATTAATGGTATTTAATAGTTGTCCTAATCCTTCTAGAGCAAAATATTCGCACTGAACTGGTATCAATACACTATCAGATGCTGTAAAAGCATTTAAAGTAATAAGTCCCAATGATGGTGGACAATCTATAAAAATATAATCAAATTTTTCTTTTATACTGTCTAATTTTTCTTTTAATCTTTGTTCTCTTGACATCATTGAAACAAGTTCAACTTCTGCACCAGCCAAATTCATATTTGCAGGGCATACGACTAAATTTTTTATAATTGTATCTTGTATGGCATCTTTCATTTCTGTTTCATTAACTAAAATGTCATATGTGGAATATTCAACTTCTTTTTCTACTCCTAGTCCACTAGTTGCATTTCCTTGAGGATCCGCATCTATTAAAAGCACTTTTTTGTTTTTCTTTGCTAATATAGTACATAAATTAACTGTTGTAGTAGTTTTTCCAACTCCACCTTTTTGATTAGCTACTGATATTATTTTTCCCAATTTCATTGCCTCCATTTAGTTATTTTTAACTTATAAGTTCTTTTACTTTTTACATATTAATAATATAAAACTATTTAAAAAAAGTCAATAAAAAAACTTAAATTTATTGACTTTTTTCTCTTTTTTATTTTAAAGGTTCTTTACTAGGCATTCCAGCTTTTCTAGGGTATTTAGCCGGTGTTCTTTCTACCTTTTCTAAAACAATTATATTTCTACTTATTTGATTGTTATCCAGATAAAGTTCTTCTTCGTTTTTTAGTGTTCCTCCTAAAACTTTAATAGCTTTTTGTGCGCTATGTAATTCTTCTTTCACTTCTTTGCCTTTCATGCATATACATATTCCCTCTTTTTTTACAAGCGGCAACATATATTCAGACAATGTACTCAAATTAGCTACAGCTCTTGAAGTAACAACATCAAATTTTTCCCTATAGTTTTTGTTTCTAGCAAATTCTTCTGCTCTTGCGTGCACAGCTTCTATCTTGTTTAGTTTAAGTTTATCACACACTTCATTTAAAAACTTTATCCTCTTATTTAACGAATCTAACAAAACCACATTTAAATCTTCTCTTAATATTTTTAAAGGAATTCCAGGAAACCCAGCACCAGTTCCAACATCTACCAAATAAGAATCTTTTTCTATGTATTTCTCTATTGTTAATGAATCAACAAAGTGTTTTATGATAATTTCTCTACAATCAGTAATTGCTGTCAAATTCATTTTTTGATTCCATTCTAATAATAAATTCATATACTCATAAAATTTGTCTATTTGATCATCATTAATTCTTATTTCAAATTCTTTAATGTTCTTTTCGAAAATATTTTTAAATTCAATTTTATCCATTATTCTTCCTTTCATTATTTAATTGTTGCAAATATACTAACAATACTGAAATATCAGCCGGAGATACTCCTGATATTCTAGAGGCTTGTCCTATTGAAACAGGTCTAAATTTGTTTAGCTTTTGTCTAGCTTCCAAACTTATACCTTTTAAAGTTTCATAATCAACATCTTCTGGCAATATTTTTGTTTCAAGTTTTTTGAATTTTTCCACTTGTGCTTCTTGTAATTTTATATATCCTTCATATTTTATTTGTATATTAACTTCTTCTTTTTCTTGTCTAGAAAGTTCTGGTCTATCTTTATCAATTTCCTTTAGTTTATCATAATCCAACTCTGTTCTCTTTAATAATTCCGCCATTTTAGTACCTGTAGACAATTCAGATGTATTATATTTCTTCAAAAGCTCATTAACTTCTTGCGTTGGCCTTACAGTTAGTTGTTTTAACCTTCTTATTTCATTTTCTATATTCTCTCTTTTTTTATTAAATCTTTCATATCTCTCTTGAGAAATCAATCCTATTTTATATCCTATTTCAGTTAATCTTAAATCTGCATTATCTTGTCTTAATATCAATCTATATTCTGCTCTCGAAGTCATCATTCTATATGGTTCATTTGTTCCTTTTGTAACAATATCGTCAATTAGTACGCCTATATATCCTTGTGTTCTGTCTAATATTAAAGGTTTTTTACCTTTTATTTTCTGAGCTGCATTAATTCCCGCGATCAAGCCTTGGCAAGCAGCTTCTTCATATCCAGAAGTGCCATTTATTTGTCCAGCCATAAATAAACCTTCTATTCCTTTATATTCTAGTGAAAGTTTTAAGTTAGATGGATCAATACAATCATATTCAATAGCATAAGCCGGCCTTGTAAATTCAGCTTTTTCTAATCCAGGTATAGTATGATATAATGCAATTTGAACATCTTCTGGTAAAGAAGAACTCATTCCTTGTATATACATTTCTTCTGTATCTAAACCTACTGGTTCCACAAATGCTTGATGTCTAGGTTTATCACTAAATCTAACAACTTTATCTTCTATTGAAGGGCAATATCTTGGGCCCGTCCCTTCGATCATTCCAGCATATAATGGTGATCTATGTAAGTTTTCTCTTATTATTTTATGAGTATTTTCATTTGTATATGTTAAATAACAATCTACTTGTTCAAAATCTTTTGGTTCATTTTCAAACGAAAAGGATTCTACTCCATTATCCCCTTTTTGTACTTCCATTTTGCTAAAATCAATACTTCTTCTATTTATTCTAGCAGGAGTACCAGTTTTAAACCTTATTAAATCTATGCCTAAGTTTTTTAAACATTTAGATAATTCGTTTGCAGCTGCAACTCCATCTGGGCCGCTTTCTTTACTATAATCTCCAATAAATATTTTTCCTTTTAAATATGTTCCCGTTGCTAATATAACTGTCTTCACTTTATAGATAGCACCGACATCTGTTTCTATAGAAACAATTTTTCCATCTTTCACTTCTATATTTACAATTTCCCCTTGTTTAACTTCTAAGTTTTCTTGTTTTTCTAATGTATGTTTCATTTCTGCTTGATATTTTTTTCTGTCGGCTTGTGCTCTCAACGAATGTACAGCTGGTCCCTTTGAAGTGTTTAACATTTTTATTTGTATCATTGTTTTATCAATGTTTTTTCCCATCTCTCCACCTAAAGCATCTATCTCTCTTACAAGATGTCCCTTTGAGCTTCCTCCTATGTGAGGATTACATGGCATATTAGCAATTGCTTCCAAACTTATTGAAAATATTAATGTTTTCATTCCTAATCTTGCAGCCGCTAATGCAGCTTCACAACCAGCATGTCCTGCACCAACAACAGCAACATCATATTCTCCCGCATAATAACTCATATCTTTCTCCCTTTCATTTTTACATTTTCCTTGTGAAACAAGAATTGTTGTTTTTTTGCAAAATAGAAATAATTTTACTTTACAGTTCTTGTTTTTCAAATCGTATTATTTTGTATACTTCTTAAATATATTCTGTTTTATTGTGTTTTTGTTTTTGTGTATATTTTTACTTATTAGTTTTTGTAGTTATGTAAAGTGACTTTTTGTCTCGTTTTTTATTGTTTTTTATTTAGCTTTTATTTAAGGCTTCATATTCCTTTTATTTGTCTTTTTATTTCTGCCGCACCAAATTATATGCCCGTTTGCTAAAAGTCTTTTATTTTTGATTGTCGATCTATTCCGCTATTTTCCTAAACAAAACTTAGCAAATATTTCATCTATTATATCTTCACTAACAATTTCTCCAGTTATATTCGCCAAATTTTCAAGAATATCTTTTATTGAAATCGCAACTATATCAATTGGCATATTGTTTTTTATAGACTCTTTTGTTTTATTGACACTCTCTAAAGCTTTTGTTATTAAATTTTTATGTCTTACATTTGTAATTATTAAATCATTATCAAGATTTATTTGATTTAAATTAAACAACTTTGCTATTTCATCATACAAATCTTCTATTCCAGTATTATTTAAAGCAGAAATTTTTATAATATTTTCACTTACTTCTTTTAATTTTTCATTGTTTTCATCTATTTTAGGAGCTAAATCTATTTTGTTCAATACAATTATTGATCTTTTACCTTTCAATATGTTTAAAATTTCAACATCTTCTTCAGACAACTCTCTTGAAGAATCAAAAATTGCAATAATTAAATCCGCATCATTAGCAATCTCTTTTGATTTTATGATTCCTATCTTTTCAACTTCATCTTTAGCATTCCTTATTCCTGCTGTATCAATTAAGTTTAATGGTATTCCTTTTATATTCACAAACTCCTCTATAGTATCTCTTGTGGTTCCTTCGTATTCCGTAACAATAGCTCTATCTTCCTTTAAAATAGAATTTAAAAGAGATGATTTGCCGGCATTTGGCTTTCCAATTATTGCTGTTTTAATTCCTTCTTTTATAATTTTTCCATTGTCAAAACTATTTTCTAAAGACTTTAATCTTTTTTCTATACTATTTAACATATTTAATACTTGATCAATCGTAACTTCGTCAACATCATATTCAGGATAATCTATTGCAACTTCTATATTTACCATCACTTCCATAATTTCTTGCTTTATTTCGCCAATTTCTTTCGATAAAAATCCTTCCAATTGTTTTATCCCAGTGCTAACCTCTCTTCTAGATTTAGCATTTATTATATCTATGACAGATTCTGCTTGCGGCAAATCTATTCTACCATTTAAAAATGCTCTTTTTGTAAATTCTCCTGGTTCCGCAAGTACCGCACCATTTTTCAAACACAATTCTAGTATTTCCTTTACCAAAATATTTCCTCCATGTGAATTAATCTCACACATATTCTCTGTTGTATAGCTTTTAGGTGCTTTAAAATATGAAACCAAAACTTCATCTATAACCTTTCCAGAATCTACAATATTTCCATATTTAATTCTATAACCTTTTATCTCTTCTATATTTTGTTTGTTTTTTGGTTCAAATATTTTATCTAATATTTTAAAACAATCTTCTCCACTCATCCTTATTATTCCTATTCCCCCTATTCCGCGGAGCCGTAGATATTGATGTTATTGTACTCATATTTTTTCAGGATATATATTATATCCCATCCTCCTTTCAATTTATATGTTTTATTATGTTTACTTTTAAAATAATCCCTTTATTTTAACGCTTTTATCATTTATATAAATAAAAAAGGTCAAAAGTAGATATTACAATAATAGTAAAATCCGACCTTTGACCTCCGATTTTATAAAATATTAAATTATTTTTTATATGAAATCACAATTCTTCTATTTGGTTCTTCTCCAACACTATGTGTTTCTATTTTGTTATTTTCTTGTAGTTTGCTATGAATTATCTTTCTTTCATACGCAGTCATTGCTTCTAATTTAACAGGTTTTTTAGTTTTTATAACTGTACTTGCAACTTTTTGAGCTAAATCTTCTAATGTTTTTTCCCTTTTTTCTTTATATCCTTCTATGTCCAAAATCACTCTAACCCTATTGTTTATACCTTTACCAGCTATAGAAGATAATATGTTTTGTATACTATATAATGTCTCTCCTCTATATCCTATTAAATATCCTATATTATCACCATTTAACTCAACTTTTAATCCATTGTTACTTTCTGTAATAGAATATTTTATATCTTCAGATAATTTTTGGATCCAGTCTTTTAAAAAATTATCAACGTTTTCCTTCGCCTTATTTTGTTCTTCAACTGTTAAATCCACAACATTTTTCTTTACAACCTCTTTTTTATCCTCAGTTTCTTCTTTTAATGTTAATTCTACTTTTACAACTCTTGGTGTTAATATACTGAAAAAACTCCTTTTATCTTCGTTTTCTAATACCTTAATATTAACTTTATTTTTTGAAACTTTTAAAATTTTCAAACCATTTTCTATAGCTTCATTAGTTGTTTTTCCTTCTGCAATAACCTTATTTTCCATATCCAATCTCCTTTAGTTTTTTATTAATTTATCAAATACTAATCTTTCAATTATCATAAGTAAATTATTAATTAACCAATATAAAGCTAAACCTAAAGGTGCAACAAAAGCAATTGAAATAGACATTATTGGCATCATCCAAGACATCATTTTATTCGTTTGCATTACTGCATCCATTTCATTGTTATCTTCTTTTTCCTCTTCTTCTCCTGTATTACCATCTATAATTTTAGAACTTTTTTCTTTTCTCATCTTTTCTTGTTTCATAGTAGTCATTTTTATTGATATAAATGATGACATAATATATAAAACAGGTATTATATAAACTGTATAATCATCCATGTTTTGTTGAGGTATTTTACTTAAGTCCAAACCGAAAAAATTCATTTGTAAATTTAATTTATCTACATTAGCGTCTTCCGGATTCTTTTCTTTTAATAAGTTATATTCTCTAATTAAATCTATTTCTGGATAAACATTACTTATTGTTTTACCTTCTTCTTGAAGTTGTGCCACGTAATTGTTTATATTATCTACTGGTACTTTTTCCATAAAAGTTAATGGACTTCTAACTAGATAGAATATTGATAAAAGTAACAACATTTGTATAATCGCTGTTAAACACCCACTAAATGGACTCATATTTTCTGTTTTATATAAATCCATTACCTCTTTATTCATCTTTTCTGGATCATTTTTATATTTAAATTGAATTGCCTTCATTTTTTCTTGAAGTTCTGCACTTTTCTTTGTGGTTCTTTGTTGTTTTATTGATAATGGCAATAACAACAATTTTATTATAACTGTAAATAATATTATTGCTATACCATAATTATTTACAATATTATATAACAACTCTAATAAATATCCAAAAAGATTTGCAAAAAATTGAAACATTCAGTTTGTTCCTCCTAAATCTATTTTAGCGGATCAAATCCACCTTTTGAAAAAGGATTACATTTCAAAATTCTTATAATTCCTTTTATTAATCCCTTTCCTGCCCCATATTTCTCTATAGCTTGTCTCATATAGTCTGAACAGGTTGGATAAAATTTGCAATGTAAATTTTTACTTTCAATCCATGGTGAAATATACTTTTTATATAATTCAATTAAGGAAATTAGTAATTTTTTCATTCATTATCCTCTATTATTTTTGCTTTATCAAAGCATTTTTTTATGTCACCTTTTATATTTTCGAAGTTTGCATTCTTAGTATCAGCCTTCTTTTTCCATAAAAAAACAATACTATAACCATTCAATATTTTGTCTTCAATATTTCTATAATTTTCTCTTATAAGTCTTTTTATTTTATTTCTCATTACCGCATTAGATGTTTTTACTCCTACAGCAATTCCTAAATAAATATTTTGACTATTATTTTTCTTTATGAATGCCTCTATATATTTTCCTGAATAATACGTACCTTTTGATAAAACATTTTTAAACTCATAATTCTTTTTTAACATTTTTGTTTTTTTCATTATTTTTCTCCTAAAAATACAAATGAAAAGTTAAATATTTAATGAAAAAAATCATTAATTACTTTTAGAATATGTTATAAAGGCTCGCTATTGCGGCCTTTATAAAACACTAAAAATAATTAATATACATTTAAAACTACGCACTTAATTTTTTTCTACCTTTTGCTCTTCTTGCTTTTAATATTTTTCTACCTGATGCAGTTTTCATTCTTTTCATAAATCCATGCTCTCTTTTTTCTTGTCTATTTTTTGGTTGAAATGTTCTTTTCATATTTAGCACCTCCTATATTGATTTATTTATAAAATTTTATTATCTAAAATAACAAGTATATCGATTATACCCTAAATTTTAACAAGTTGTCAAGTAATTTTTATATTTTTTAGAAATTTATAAGCATTTTTTATAATCATCATTTATCGCCAAATTATATTTATGTTAATTTATTTTTGTAACATTTTTGTAATTTTTTATACTTTTTCCACAATTTTTTTATAATTATCCACTTTATAAAATTTTTTTCCACAATTTTATTGACTTATTATATAAAAATTTGTTATTATATGAAAAGTACAAAATATGTAAGATTTTTATTGAAAAATACTGAAATTTTTGTTCGTAATTTTATGTTTATTATTACAAATTTATTACAAAGTTATAAACATTTGTGGATAATTTTGTGGATAATTTTAAAAAGAAAGGATGATTCTTAGTGGCAATAGAAAAAGAAGAATTAATCGAAAAAATAAGAGAATTATTAAAGCCTGAAGTTACTAAAATATCTTATGATACATGGATTATGCCATTAGATATAAGAAGTATAGAAGATAATAATATCGTATTTACAACAACTTCTGAATTCCATAAAGATTTTATAGAAAACAAGTATAGAAGTTTAATTCTCAACACTTTAAGATATATAACAAATAAAGATTGGACTTATTCTGTAATAGATTTATCAAAAGAAGAAAATGATACAACAATTACAGAAGATATTATTTCAGACAATAATATCTCAAATTCTTCTACAAAAGAAATAAAAACAAATATGTCTACTTTAAATTCTAAATACACATTTGAAACCTTTGTTGTGGGTGATAATAACAGATTTGCATATGCTGCTGCATTAGCAGTAGGGAAGGAACCCGCAAAATCTTATAATCCTTTATTTTTATATGGTGGTGTAGGTTTAGGAAAAACTCACTTAATGAATGCTATTGGAAATAAAATAATTGAGGACAATAGAAATGCAAATGTTTTATATGTAACATCAGAAAAATTTACTAATCAATTAATAAATGCAATTAAAGATAATAAAAACGAAGTATTTAGAAACAAATATAGAAATATTGATGTTTTATTAATAGATGATATACAGTTTATAGCTGGAAAAGAAAGAATACAAGAAGAATTTTTCCATACATTCAATACTTTATATGATAATGCTAAACAAATTATCATTTCAAGTGATCAACCACCTAGGGATATACCATTTCTAGAAGATAGATTAAAATCTAGATTTGAATGGGGACTACTTGCTGATATTTCATGTCCAGATTACGAAACACGTTTAGCAATTTTAAGAAAAAAAGCACAAGAAGAAAATATAGTTATTGATGACTTTATCCTTTCAAATATAGCTAATAAAATCGATTCAAATATTAGAGAATTAGAAGGAGTCTTTAATAAAGTAGTTGCAATCGCATCACTAACACATAGTCCAATTACTATAGAATTAGCTGAAAAAACTATAAATGAATTTAAATATGAAAATGAAAAAGTTATCTCTTGTGACTTTATAAAAGAAACTGTTGCAAAATATTTTAGCATAAATAAAGATGATCTATCAGGAAATAAGAGATCTAATGAAGTTGCTTTTCCAAGACAAATTGCAATGTATCTATGTAGAATAATTGCAAATATGTCTTATCCACAAATAGGAACTGAGTTTGGGGGAAGAGACCATTCAACCGTAATGCATGCTTGTAGAAAAATAGAAAAAGAAACCAAAGAAAAAAATAATACCAAGCTAATTGTGGATAGTGTGAAAAACATTATCATAAATGGGAAACAATAATAACAAAAATGAATTAAAGATTTTTTTAAAATTTGTGTTTGGAAAAATAACTGTTTGGAAAATAATATCGTTTCTGTTCTTACGGAACTAATGCATTCGATATCCACACCCACATGTTAATAACCTGTTAAAAAATTGTGAACACATGAAAAAATCAACAACAAAAAAAATAACTGTGGATTAAAAAAATAGTTTTCCACTAAATTATAAACATCATTTTTTTTAGGGATTCTAACTTTCAACATAGTTTTCCACATTTTCCACAGCACCTAATACTATTACTACTAAAAATATTTATATTATATACAAGGAGGAACCAAAATGAAAATTGTTTGTTACAAAGACAAAATACTAAAAGCAATAAATTCCGTAGTAAAAGGAGTTGCATCTAAAACAACAATGCCTATACTAGAAGGAATATTAATTCAAACAAATGAAAATGAAATAAAATTAACAACATATGATTTAGAAATTGGTATAGAATATGTAATGGAATGTGATGTAAAAGAACAAGGAAGTACAGTTGTAAATGCAATAATGTTTAGTGAAATAATAAGAAAATTACCAGATACAGAAATAAGTATAACTTTAAATGAAAAAAATTTATTAGAAATAGAATGTGAAGGTTCTTTATATAAATTAGCTACTATGAATCCAGAAGAATTTCCAGAATTACCAAAGATAGAAGTAGAAAATTCTATAGAAATTGATCAAAATATTTTAAAAAATATGATAAGAAAAACAATATTTGCAGTTAGCACAGAAGAAAGTAGACCGATATTCACAGGTTGTTTATTCGAAGTGGAAAACAATAAATTAAATTTAGTTGCAGTTGATGGTTTTAGATTAGCATTAAGAAGTATTTATTTAAATAAACAAACAAATAATTTTAGTGCTGTAATACCAGGAAAAACATTAAATGAAGTAAATAAAATAATATCAGATTCATTTGAAACAATAAAAATAGGTATTTCAAAAAATCAAGCATTATTTGAAATGGACAACTGTAAAATAGTAACAAGAATTTTAGATGGAGAATTTTTAAATTATAAAAATGTTATACCAAGTAATTGGGAGACAAGAGTGAAAGTTAGCAAAAATAATATACAAGATAGTTTTGAAAGAATTAGTTTGATTTCATCATCTTCAATAGAAAAAGAAAAAAAATATCCAGTAAAAGTAAATGTTGATATAGGAAAAGTAACAATTTCTTGTACAAATCAAACTGGAGATGCAAAAGAAGAATTATATGTTGCAACAGAAGGTAAAAACTTAGAAGCTGGATTTAATCCTAAATATTTTTTAGATAGTTTAAAAGCAATAGAAGATGAAGAGGTATATATAGAATTTGGAACAAGTATATCTCCATGTTTAATTAAGTCAATAGATAACAATGATTATACATATATGATTTTACCAATAAGATTAAAAGAAGAATAGTAAAAAAGGTAGAAGAAATTCTGCCTTTAATATTTATTTGTGGATAAAGTTATCCACAAATAATGCATTAAAAGTGGATAAAAAAGTTGAAAAATTAAATATTAAAAAATAGAATAAATTAGAAAAAAAAAGAATAAAATAGAATAAATTAGAAAAAAAAAGATTTTAAAAAAATGAAATATTTAAATAAAAAACGAAGCGTGAGAATCCAAAATAAGGCGATTTTATTTTTTATTAATATAATTTCATAAATAAAAAATAAAGTGGAAAATCAAAAAAATAGGAAAAAATAGAAAAAAAAAGAAAAAAATAGGAAAAAATAGAAAAAAATAGAAATATCAAAAATGGTTTATACACAAAATGGAGAAATAATATGTGGATAAAAAAAGTAAAGATAAATAATTTTAGAAATTATAAAGAGGAAGAAATTAATTTAAATAAAAATATAAATATTTTTTATGGTGAAAATGCACAAGGAAAAACTAATATAATAGAATCTATTTTCTTAAGCAGTATGGGAAAATCTTTTAGAGCAAAAAAAGATAAAGAAATGATTAATTTAAATGAAAAAAATGCTATGGTAGAAGTGTTTTTTGAAAAATTAGATAGAGATGGAAAAATAAAAATAGAATTAGAAAATAAAAAAAGTGTATTTGTAAATGGAATAAAATTAAAAAAATTGAGTGAATTATTAGGAAATATAAATATTGTTATTTTTACACCAGATGATATAAATATTTTAAAAGGTGGACCTCAAAATAGAAGAAGATTTTTAGATATAATGATTAGCCAATTAAAACCTAATTATATGTATAATTTGAATTTATACTTAAAAACGTTAGAACAAAGAAATAATTATTTAAGGCAAATACGAGAAGAGAAAAAAGATGAAAATTTATTAGATATATGGGATGAAAAATTGGCAGAATATGCAATTAATATTTTTAATTATAGAAATAACTTTATAAATAAAATAGAAGAAAAAATAGAAAAAATTCATGAAAATATTACAAATAAAAAAGAAAAAATTGATATTAAATATATTTCGGAATGCAAAAGTAAAGAAGAATATGTTAACTTATTAAAACAAAGAAGAAAATTAGATATAATAAAAGGGTATACAACAAAAGGGATTCATAGAGACGATTTTGTGATATACATTAATGATAAAGAAGTAAGTATATATGGTTCACAAGGTCAACATAGAACGGCAATATTATCTTTGAAATTATCAGAACTTAATATTATATATGAAGAAACTGGAGAAAATCCTATTTTATTATTAGATGATTTTATGTCAGAATTAGATGAAAGTAGAAGAAAACATTTTTTAAAGAATATCAAAGATACTCAAATTATTATTACGTGTACAGAAAAATTTGATATTGAAAATAAAAACGTTTTAATATATAATGTAAAAGATGGTAAAGTTTTTAATGAAAATTAATTTTACCAATAAGGAGGAAGTTAAATGGAAAAATATGATCATAAATATGGGGCAGAACAAATACAAGTATTAGAAGGTCTTGAAGCAGTAAGAAAAAGACCAGGTATGTATATAGGAAGTACTTCTGTAAGAGGATTACATCATTGTGTATATGAAATTGTCGATAATGGTGTTGATGAAGCATTAGCTGGATATTGTACAGAAATAAATGTAGTAATAGAACCTGGAAATATTATTAGTGTAGAAGATAATGGGAGAGGGATACCAGTAGAAATACATCCTAAAACAAAAATATCTACTGCGGAAACAGTATATACAGTATTACATGCAGGTGGAAAATTTGGTGGAGATAGTGGATATAAAGTATCAGGAGGTCTTCATGGAGTTGGTGCATCAGTAGTTAATGCTTTATCTACATGGACTGAAGTAATGATAAAAAGAGATGGAAAACTATATCAAATGAAATTTGAAAAAGGAAAGACTACTCAAAAACTAGAAGTAATAGGGGAAGCAAAAGGAACAGGAACAAAAGTTAGATTTTTAGCAGATGATACAATTTTTGAAAGTCTTGATTATGAATATGAAGTTTTAGAAAAAAGATTTAGAGAAATAGCATTTTTAACAAAAGGTTTAAAAATAACAATTGAAGACAAAAGGGAAGAAACTCCTAAAAAAGCTGAATTTTGTTTTGAAGGTGGTTTAATTTCATTTGTAGAATTTTTAAATAAAAATAAAGAAAAATTGAATAAAACTCCTATTTATATAGAAAAAAATGGAGAAGTACCAGTAGAAATTGCTATACAATATACATCAAGTTATTCTGAAAATATATATACATTTGTAAATAACATAAACACAATAGAAGGTGGTACACACTTAGAAGGATTTAAAAGATCATTAACAAAAGTATTTAATGATTATGCTAGAAGTCATAATATCTTAAAAGAAAAAGATAACAATTTACAAGGGGAAGACATAAGAGAAGGAATTACAGCAGTAGTATCAGTAAAGGTAAAGGAACCTCAATTTGAAGGACAAACTAAAACAAAATTAGGAAATAGTGAAGTAACAGGTGTTGTACAAAGTATGGTAAATGAATCTTTATCAACATTCTTAGAAGAAAATCCAAATGTAGCAAAATCAATATTAGAGAAATGTATTAGCGCATCTCGTGCAAGAGAAGCTGCTAGAAAAGCAAGAGAATTAGTAAGAAAGAAAAACTCATTAGAAACATCAACATTACCAGGTAAATTAGCTGATTGTAGTAGTAAAAATGCAGATGAATGTGAAGTTTATATAGTTGAGGGAGATTCTGCAGGAGGAAGTGCAAAACAGGGAAGAGACAGAAAATTCCAAGCAATTTTACCTTTATGGGGAAAAATGTTAAATGTTGAAAAAGCAAGAGCTGATAAAATTTATGGAAATGACAAATTAAATCCTGTTATATTAGCTGTAGGAGCTGGAATTGGTCCTGATTTTGATATAACAAAAATAAGATATGGAAAAGTAATTATAATGGCTGATGCCGATGTTGATGGTGCGCATATTAGAACTTTATTGTTAACTTTCTTCTTTAGATATATGAGACCTTTAATTGAAAATGGAAATGTATATCTAGCGCAACCACCATTATATAAACTATCTAAAAAAGGAATGGAAGATCTTTATTGTTATACAGATGAGGATTTGGAAAAAGCATATAAAGAATTAGAAGAAAAGGGAATAACTAGAGAACAACTAGGATTACAAAGATATAAAGGTTTAGGAGAGATGAATCCAGAACAATTATGGGAAACAACAATGGATCCAGAAAAGAGAATATTAATAAAAGTTACAATGGATGATGCTATAAAAGCAGATGAAATATTTACTTTATTAATGGGGGATGAAGTTGAACCAAGAAGAGAATTTATACAAAAAAATGCAAAATATGTAAAGAATCTAGATATTTAAAAAATTTAATGGCAGATAAATATATAATTTATCTGCCATTAATCTATAAAGCTAATAATAATCTTAGCTAAAACTAATATACCTAATATTCAAACCTAATATATATTACTATATAAATAAGCCTTCTACCAAATATATTAATCATTTGCTCGACCATTAATACACCATAAATAACTGTATTCATCCTATATAGGACTAATAACAACCATTTGAAATAACTAGATATAAGAATAATCTTAGCTCGAATATATTACATATAATTTGACCATATATAAATAATTAATAAAGATTAAAAATATAAATAAAAATATAGCCTACAAACACATAATATACTCTTCTCGCCGACATATTATAATATATTAAATACACCATAATACATCTTTGTCCGAATAATAATAAACAAATTAATATCTATTATTACTCTTGGCTCAACTATTATTAACCTTATATCTTTATTATGAACAAAAAAGAAAAAAATATTCAAAAAATATTAAAAATTTATAAAAATAAAAAATTACATAATTCTAATGTCGAAAAAAGTAGATGAAAACTGGTTGACAACAATTGTAAAATAATGTAAAATACAAAAAATGGAGGTGAAATTATTAAGAAAAAAACGACTCAAGAATGGTTACCAATAGAAAAAATTTATAATAGTGGAATTATAAAATTAAAAGATAATAGATATATTAAAATATTAAAAATAATTCCTATTAATTATAATTTAAAGTCTGATTTAGAAAAAGAAGCTATTTTAAATTCTTACAAAACTTTTTTAAAAACATGTAATTTTAATATTCAAATTTTAATTCAAAGTAATAAGGAAAATTTAAATCCACATATTTCAAATATAGAAAAAAATATAAATAAAAAGCAAAATAGATATTTACAAGAAATATCACAAGATTATATAAAATATATAAATGAAATTAATCTAAGTAAGAAATCTTCTTCTAAAAATTTTTATATCATCATATCAAATCAAATAAATAAAAAAAATCAATTTAATAATTATGAAGAAATTATTAAGAATGATTTAAAAGAAAAATATTTTAAAATAAAAGAATCATTATTTAGATGTGGAAATTTTGTCATGGAAATTAATAGTAAAAAAGAAATAAAAAATTTATTTAATTCATTTTTTAACACAAGAAAAAATTTAAATAATATTATAAAAAATACTATATATGAAAGAAAATAAATATAAAAAATTAATTATTAAATAATATTTTAAAAGGAGGTAGAGAGATAAAAAATATTAAATTAAATAAGAAAGAAAATAAATTTCTAGATGGAGTATTAAACTTAAAAGATGAAATATGTCCATCATATATAAATGTTCAAAATCCAAAATATTTAGAAATTGATAATTTATATTATTCAGGATTAATTATAGTGAATTACTATAGAGAACAAACAGATTTATTGTTAAAAACATTAGTAGATACAAATATTAATATGAATATATCAATTTTTTATGAAAAACAAGATCCATATAAAACAATTAAAGATTTAACCTATCATATTGGAAATGTAGGTGTGGAGTTAAAAGAAGGAAATCAAAACAGACAGGATATTGATATAGCTGCATTTACTTATAATGATGCTAAATATATAAGAAAAGAAATTCAAATAAATAATGAAGATATTTATTTTTTATATATTTACATAAATTTATATTCAGAAGATATAAAGGAATTAGAGTATTTTCTGAATAAGGTTGAAGGAATAACACAAAGTAAAGGAATGCAAACAATTAGAGCAAATTTTAGACAAGAAGAATTATTTAAATCATGTTTACCATTAATGAATAATCCAGATTTCATAAAAAGATCAGCTAGAAGAAATATACTAACAAGTGGACTAATTTCAACATATTCTTTCATTTCATCAACGATTTTTGATCAGGAAGGTATATTTATAGGAACAAATATATATAATAATTCTTTAGTTTTCATAGACAGATATGATACTCAAAAATATAAGAATGCGAATATGTGTATTTTTGGTACAAGTGGAGCAGGAAAATCGTTTTATACGAAGCTACTAATATTAAGGTATAAGTTACTTGGTATAACGCAATACGTTATTGATCCAGAAAGAGAATATAGTAATTTATGTAAAGAATTAAAAGGAACTCAAATAAAAATAGGACCTAATTCAAATACATATATAAATATTTTAGATATTAGAAAAGAAAGTATAGAAGATGGAGAGAGTGGATATTTAGCTACTAAAATAGGAAAATTAATAGGATTTTTCAACTTGATTTTTGGAGAATTAGATGAAGAAGAAAAGGCTTTAATAGAGGAAAAAATAATAGAAACTTATAAAGAAAAAAATATTACATTTGATGATAATACTTTATATAAAGAAAAGAATAAAAACAATAAGAAAATATTTAAAAATTCAAAAGATATGCCTATACTAGAAGATTTATATAATATACTTGGAAATGATAAAAGAACAAAAAGGTTTCAAATTAAATTAATTCCTTTTGTAAAGGGATCGATGAAATTTTTTAACAATTATACAAACATAGAATTAGATAATAGTTTAATAATTGCTGATGTTTATGATTTAGGTGAAGAAAATTTAAAATATGGAATGTATCTTTTTACAGATATTTTTTGGGATAAAATAAAAGAAAATAGAAAGGACAAAAAAGCAATATATTTAGATGAAATATGGAGACTAATAGGAGTAACATCAAATAAAGAAGTGGCTAGTTTTATATATAAGATTTTTAAAACTATAAGAAAATACAGTGGAAGTGGGGTAGCTATTACTCAAGATATTTCTGACATATTTAGCTTAGATAATGGAACATATGGAAAAAGTATATTAAATAATTCTAGCATAAAAACATTTTTCTCATTGGAAGAAGAGAACATAAAAATTCTATCTGAATATTCTAATTTATCTGAAAAAGAGAAAATAGAAATTAAATCTTTAAAAAGAGGAGAGTGCTTAATGTTTGTTAGTGAAGATCATATATTAACAAAGGTAGAATGCTCTGAATTAGAAAGGAAGATTATTGAAGGAAAAAAAGAAGAAGATAGTAACAGCACTAAATAATCCTCAGATTAATCAATTATTAAAACAAAGAAACGAATATGAGGTAATAAGTAAAGATATTCAATATAGGGAAGCAATTATAGAAATATTAGAAAAAAATAAAAACATAGATACAATTATAATTAATAGTAAAATACCAGGAAAAATAAAATTAGAAAAATTAGTGAAACATATAAAAGAAATTAATAACAAAATAGAAATAATAATTATATTAAAAAATAATGAAAAAAAACAATATGACAATTTAAAAGAAATAGGGTTGAAAAAAGTATATCAATTAAAAAACATTAATTATAGTATAATATTTAATATTTTAAAAAATGAAAAAATATCAAATAAAGAAAACATTAAAAATAATAATTTAAATAAAAATATAAATAAAAAAATAATATTAATATGTGGAGAAGAAATTGATAAAAATGATTTAATTATAAAAACAATTATTAAATATTTGATAAATAAAAAAATATTAATAATAAATATAAATAATAATAAAAATATTAATGTAAATTATTCTCAAAATATAAAAATTAAAAATTATTATTATAATAATTTTAAAATAAAAAACAAAAATGAAATTAAAAATTTTTTAGATAAAGAAAAAAAGAAATTTGATATTATATTTATTAGAATTAAAAATTGTAAGAATAGAACTTTTTTCAAACAAATTATAATGCAAACGACAGATATTATTATATATACAAATGAAAATTTACTAGGCATTAAAGATCTTAATCAATTTATAATAAAATACGCCAATAGCTTTTCAGAACAAAAAAACAGTTTACATATTGTGGGTAACAAAGTAAATTTATATTCAATAAGTGCAAAGATTTATATACATGTTTTAGACTGTTCATTAAAAAAATATTCAATTAATATAAATAAAATTTCAAAAAATCATAAAACTAATATAATTAATTTTAATAAAATAAAATTAATTATCAAAATAAAAGTATTATTATTTCATTTATTAAAAAATAATGGTTTGAAAAATAAAATAAAAAAATTAAGGATAAAGAATAATATAATATAAAAATAATTAATTGTTATTAAAATAAAAATTAATTAATATTTTAATATAAAAACACCAAAATTATAAAATAATTTTAAATATCAAATTGATAAAAAATTTTTTATTTGAAATCTTTATATTATTAAATATAAAAAATATATTAAATATTTAATAATAAAAAAATAATAAATATAAAATAGAAATAATAAACAAAAATAAAAATAAAAAACATAAAAACTAAATAAAAAATAAAATTGAAGGTGTTAAAAAAATTTTTTTATTCAGTATATATTTATTTCAAAAATTTTATTGTAGATCAGACTTTTTATAAAAAGATAGAAAAATTGATCTAAACTTCGAATTTAAAAATTGAAATCTATTAGGCATTAAATCTATTCAAGAAATTATATAAAAACATAAAAAAGCATTTAGAGTGTATAAAAACAGTTTACATATTATAGAAAATTAAGATATAGTGAAATAAAAAAGATAAATGTTTTATTAAAAATTTTGAAAGGAGATTTTAAAAAGTAGTATAAAAATTTCTATAATTAATAAAAAAAGAGTAAAAATATTTTTAATAAAATATAAAATTCAAAAACATAAAAAATAATTAATAAATTTATTTTAATATTATAAAAATAGAAATTATAAAGTGAATTATAAAATTAAATAATTTATAAATAAAATATGCAATTATAAATAATATTAAAATATTAATTGATAAAAAAAATAAATCATATAAAAAAGTAATTAGTAAAAAATAAAATTGAAAAAATTTATATTAATAAAAAATAAATCATATACAAAAAATATCAAATACTTAATTATAAAAATAATAATGTTGAATTTTTTTAAAAAATTAATTAAGAATAGAAAAATAAAATAATAATTATAAAAAATTTAAAATTAAGATTGAAAAAGAAAATTATAAAAATTTATTTCAAAATTTTTATTATATATTAGATTTCTTATAAAAACATAGAAAAATTAATCTAAACTTTAAATTTAAAAATTGAAATCTATTAGGCGTTAAATCTATTTGAAGAATTATGGAAAAGTATAAAAAGATATTTAAAATAAGTGAAAATGGTTTACATATTATTAATAATTAAATCATATTGACTAAAGGATCAAAAAAAATTTTATTAAAAGTTACTTTAAATTTTAGAAGAATATAAAAAAATGATAAACGATTTTTTGTATTAATAAAAAATATATTAAAAGTATTATTAATAAAAATACAATATTTAAAAAATTGTTAGTTTATTATTTATAATATTATAAATAATAAAAATAAATAATTTGAAAATAAAATATTAAAAATATAATTTAATATAAAAAAATAAATTAATAAAAAATTAAAATAAAAAAATCATAAAAAAACAATTAAATAATAAAAATTTGGCAATAGAAATTTATCACAAAAAAATATAAAATAAAAAAATTATTCAAGATTTAATAAGAATAAAAAATTATTAAAAATTATTAAAAATAAATAAAAAATAATTTGAAAATAAAAATTAAAATAAAAGTTTAAAAATTTTTTATATAATATATATTTAATTTAAAATTTTTAGTATATAGCAAAATTATCTTAAAAATAAAGAAAAGGTATCTAAAGTTTAGAATTTAAAAACTAATATTCACTAGGCATTAAATCTGTTTGGTAGATTGAAAAAAATATAAAAAGAAATTTTTAAAGATATAAAATGGTTTACATATTTCCAAAGAAGGATGCTATTGAAATAAGAATAAAAAAGAAAAAAGCATATAAGTATTAAAAATTTTAAATATATATTTTAAATTTTTAATAAGCAATTTTTTTATAATTAGTAAAAAAATATAAAATTTATTATTAATGAAAATACAAGATTAAAAAATTAAATTTGATATTATAAAAATCTAAATTATAAAAATAAATAAGTCGAAAATAAAATATTAAAAATATGATTTAATATAATAAACTAATTAATAAAAATTCGAATTTAAAAATTATATAAAATAAATAATAAGAAAATAAGTTAATTAAAAAATAATAAATCAATAATAACTAAAAAAAAGAAATAATACAAATATAAAATATAAAAAACATGTAAAATATTTACTAATAAAAAATAAATATTTTTTATTAAAATATAAAATAACAATAATTATAAAAAAATAAAATAAAAAACTTATAAATTAAATCAAAAAAGAAAATTAAAGACTTCAAAAAAGTTTTTTAATAGTATAGCATTATCTTAAAATTTTTACTATAAATCAATATCTTTATAAAAACATAGAAAAATTGTTATAAATTACAAACTCAAAAATTCAAAACTATTAGGCATTAAATGTATTTGAAGAATTATACAAAAATATTAAAAAGCACTTTAAATAGATTTAAATAGTTTACATATTGTCAAAAATAAGAATATATTGAGACTAAAATCAAGAAATATTTTAATAATAATTTCTATGAATTTTATAAATATTTTCTATAAATTGATATAATGTTTTTTACTATAAATAAAAAATATACTAAATTTATTCTAATATTATAAAAATAAAAAAGCATAAATAAAGTTGTAAAATTAAATAACTTATAAATGAAATATAAAATTATAATTAATATAAAAATATTTATAAGTAAAAAAATAAAAATAATAAATTATATAAAAATTATAAAATAAAATAATAAAAATAGGATAAAAAAACATATAAAATATTCTATAATAAAAATAATAATTTTAAAACATAAAAAATATTTAATATAAATTTAAAATATAAAAAAATAATTAAAAAAACAAAAGAGAAAAATTTAAAATTAAAAATAAGAAAATAAATTGAAAAAAATTCCAATATTTTTAATTCAGTATTGATTTGTTCAAAAAGTTTCATTTTAAATAATTTTTTGAAAATAATATGTAAAAAATAGATAAGATATAAAATCTTAAAACTAAAATTTGTTAGGCATTAAATATATTTAGGAAGTAATGCAAAAATATAAGATGATATTAAAAATATGTCAAAATGGTTTACATATTGTCTGACACATGTTGTTTTGTATTAAAGATAAAAGAAAAATTTATTAAAAAATATGATGAATTTTAAAAATATATTTTAGAAATTAACAAATAATTTTTAATTTTAATAAAAAAATATTTAAATTATTATTAACAAAAAATCTAAAATATTAAAATTTTAAATATAATTACTTGATTAATTATATTATTATAAAATAAAAATTGTAAAATTAAATAATTTATAAATAAAATATTAAAAAATATAATTTAATATAAAAATAGCATTAACAAAAAGTTAAATTTAAGGAGCATGAAAAAATAATTCATAAAATTATAATTTAATAAAAAACTAAATTAAAAAAATTATATAAAAATAAATTATAGAAGAAAGGAAAATTTAGTAATTATTAAAAGTAAAAGTAATAAAATATTGTTAAATAATAAAATAAAAAATTTATAATTTTTAATATAAAAATATAATTATGAAAATCATAAACTTTTGATCAAATATAGATTTATCTCAAAACTTTTATTTTCAATCAATTTTTTAGAAATAATATAGAAAAAACAGAACAAATTTTAATTTTTAAAATCAAAATCTATTAGGCATTAAACGTATTTGAAAGATAGCAGAGAAGTATAAAAGGACTTTAAAAATATATCAAAAAAGTTTACATATTGTCGAAAATCAGATTGTATATAAATAAAAATGGAAAAATTTTTTATTAAAATTTTTATGAATTTTGCAAGATATTTTTGTAATAAATTAATTATTTTATATTTTTTTATAAAAAATATATTAAATTATTATTATAAAAAATATAGAATTATTAGATTATAAAATATAATTAATTTATAAATTATATTTTTATAAAAAAGAAAAATTAATTATAAAAAAATAATAAAAATAGAAAGAAGGACATAACATGGAAATAAATAATTTAGAAAAAGACAATAATATAGAAATAAATAATACTATTAATAATGAAACACAAAAACAATTTTTAGAAACAACTCTTGGAAAAACAATTAATGCAGCAATAGATATGGGAATAAGAGCTGTATTACCAGATTTTTTAGATAATCAAGTTATTAATTTAAAAGATAATTTATTAAATTATGGTTTGAAGGAGGGGATTACAAAGACGATTGATGATACAATTGATTTAGGAAAAAGCGCAGTTGGCATTCTTACTGGAAATTTTGAGTCCGTATCACAAATGCAAGAGGTTGTAAAAACAGGAGGACTAATAGATGGAATGTCTTCTTTATTGGATACTGTAGTTGATAAGGTAAGGAAAGAAGGATTAATTAATAATACAATTGCTAAAACAATAAAACAGGGAAAGAATACTATTTTAAATAGCATAGAAAGTAATATAGAAAATACATTTAATAAACAATATGAAGCGATAGAATATACAAATAAATACATAGATAATTGGAAAGAGTATTTTAATAATAAAAATTTTGAAGGAATGGAAAAAGAATATAATAAAATAAAAAAACAATTAAACAATATTGCGCCAATAGAAAAAACAATAAATGAAGCAAAAACAATAGAAATGCTACATAGTTTAATAAAAAATAATGGTCAAAATTTTAATTTAAGTAAAGAACAATTAGAATTGGTAGAAAAATTAAAATAAGACAATATTTTTATGTAATGTTTTAACCGATATCTCTACTTTTTAGTGGTTTTTACTTGCATATTTTATACTATTTTAGTATAATACAAATGTAGAAAAATAAAGAAAAGAGGGAGAAAAATGGAAGATAGACCACAAGAAAGAAACGACGGAAAAATCATTGAAAGAGATATTGAAAAAGAGATGAGAACAGCATATATAGATTATGCTATGAGTGTTATTGTATCTCGTGCACTTCCAGATGTAAGAGATGGTTTAAAACCTGTACATAGAAGAATTTTATATTCAATGCATGAAGATGGAATTACATCAGATAAACCATATAGAAAATGTGCAAATACAGTTGGATCTGTTTTAGGAAGATATCATCCACATGGAGATAGTTCTGTATATGATGCTATGGTAAGACTTGCACAAGATTTCTCTATGAGATATATGTTAATTGATGGACATGGGAATTTCGGATCTGTAGATGGAGACGGTGCCGCAGCAATGAGGTATACTGAAGCAAGAATGTCAAAAATATCTGAATACATGCTTACAGATATAGAAAAAAATACAGTTAACTTTATGCCAAACTATGACGACAGATTACAAGAACCTACGGTATTACCAGCAAGAATACCAGCACTTTTAATTAATGGTTCATCAGGAATAGCAGTTGGTATGGCAACAAATATACCACCTCATAATTTAACAGAAGTTATTAATGGTATTATAAAAATCATTGATGAAGATGAAGTTACAGATGAAGATTTAATGTCAGTTATAAAAGGTCCAGACTTTCCAACTGAAGGTATCATTCTTGGAATGGAAGGAATAAAACAAGCTTATACAACAGGTAGAGGAAAAATTACATTAAGAGCAGAAACTGAAATAGAAGAAATGAGTGGAAATAAACAAAGAATAATAGTTTCTTCATTACCATACCAAGTAAATAAAGCAAATTTAATTAAAACTATTTCAGATCTTTCAAAAGAAAAGAAAGTAGAAGGAATATCTGAATGTAGAGATGAGTCTGATAGAAAAGATAGAGTAAGAGTTGTTATAGAATTAAAAAGAGATGCAAATGCACAAGTAGTTTTAAATCAATTATTTAAGCATACTCAAATGCAAACAACTTTTGGTATTATAATGCTTGCATTAGTAAATGGAGAACCTAAAATATTAACTTTAAGACAATGTTTAGATTGTTATATAGACCATAGAAAAGATGTAATTTTAAGAAGAACACAATTTGATTTAGATAAAGCATTAGCTAGAGCTCATATTTTAGAAGGATTAAAGATAGCATTAGACAACATAGATGAAATTATTAACATAATTCGTTCTTCATATGACGATGCTAGGGAAAGATTAATGGAAAGATTTGGTTTATCTGAAATACAAGCACAAGCAATTCTTGATATGAGATTAAAAACATTATCAGGATTACAAAGAGAAAAGATAGAAAATGAGTATAATGAATTAATGGCGTTAATAGCACACTTAAGAGAAATTTTAAGTAGTGAAAGATTAGTGTTTGACATAATTAAGGAAGAATTAATTGAAATAAGAGATAAATTTGGTGACGAAAGAAAGACAAAAATTGTAGCTGCTGAAGGAGAAATTGATATTGAAGATTTAGTAAAAGAAGAGCAAACTGTTATTACTTTAACACATTTCGGATATATTAAGAGATTACCAATTGATACATATAGAAGTCAAAAAAGAGGCGGAAAAGGTATTACAGGAATGACTACTAGAGAAGATGATTTTGTTAAACAAATCTTTATTGCTTCAACTCATGATACTATATTATTCTTTACTAATAAAGGAAAATTATATAAATTAAGAGGTTATGAGATTCCAGAAGCTGGTAGAACAGCTAAGGGAACAGCAATCGTTAATTTATTAAGTTTAGACCCAGGAGAAAAAGTGTCAGCAGTTATTCCAATTCAAAACTTTGCCGAGGGAAAATACTTGTTAATGTCTACAAAGAATGGACTAATTAAAAAGACAGCTTTAACAGAATATAACTCAACAAGAAAAACAGGTTTACAAGGTATTACTTTAAAGGAAAATGATGAATTAATAGAAGTTAGATTAACAGATGGACAAGATAATATAGTATTAGTAACAAAAAACGGTATGTGTATTACATTTGATGAAAAAGATGTAAGACCTATTGGTAGAGTTTCTCAAGGTGTTATAGGAATAAGACTTGATGATGACGATGAAGTAATAGGAATGGAATCAGTAATAGCTGGAGATAAGTCTACATTACTTGCAATTACAGAAAACGGATTTGGAAAAAGAACAGAATTAGATGAATACAGAGTACAAATAAGAGGTGGAAAAGGTGTAATTACATATAAAATAACACCAAAAACTGGAAAAATTGTAGGAGTAAGAGTAGCACATGAAGATGAAGATGTTATGCTAGTAACAGATACAGGAACAATAATTAGAATTAATGTAAAAGATATTAGTGTATTAGGAAGATCAACACAAGGGGTTACTTTAATGAGAACTAATGATGGTGGTAGAGTAGTAAGTATAGAGACTTTAAAACCAGATATTGAATAAAAATTTTAAAATAAAAAATAAAAATGTCAATTTGACATTTTTATTTTTTTACTTAAATTAATTTTATATTATTATTTAGTTTTAAATCTTAAATCATCACCAATAAAATAATAAAGATCATAATATCCAACAATTCTAGAACCAATTCTTTCTTCATAATTTTTAAAAATGTCATTAATATTTAAATTAGTTGATATTATTGTTTTAGTAATTTTATTATTTAAATTTAAAATTCTAGTATTAAGTATTGTAAATAATTCACTTAATTTCATGGTATTTAGACTTTCCGTTCCTAGATCATCTATAATTAGTAAATCTGATTCCAATATAGATTTATATATATTATCTTTTGAATTTTTTTGTTTACTCATTTTGTAATCAATTACGCTTTCAAGAAGTATAGGGGCTGTTTGATATAAAACAGTTTTTCCGATTTTTTAGCAATTCATGCGCTATGCAGTTTGACATAAAAGTCTTACCGTAAACCCGTATTGCCACAAAAAAGCAAATTTTTATTTTCAGGATCATCAAAATTTTTAACAAAATCTATACATCTAGTTTTAATATTTTTAATATTTTCTCTAGGTGATATATTTAATTTATATTTTTCTATATTAATTTCATTGGAAAATAAATTCTCATTAAAACAATTAAAATTTTCTTTTTCTAAATTTGCCATATTAGATTTATTAAAAGAATAATTAAGTAATTTTTGTTTTAAACAATTACACATTTTACTTTTATAATTATTATCTCTTATATATCCTGTATCTTTACATATAGGACATTCATAATTTGGTTGTAAATAATTTATATCAATTTTTTCTTTTTTTAAAATATTTTCTTTTTGTTCTTTTAAGCTTTTAATTTTTTCTTGTAAAGAAGTTATAGAAGAGTTTTTATTAGTTAGTATTTCTTTTGCTGTGTTTATTGCATAATAATTTAATTCGTTTTCAATTTCCATTAATTTTGGAATTTTATTATATAATTCTTCTTTTCTTTTTTCTAAATCTAATTCTGCATATAATTTTTTATGTTCATATTCTTTTAATAAAGAATTAAGTATTTCATTAGACATTTAGTCCTCCTTATTAGTAGGATTAGCATATAAGAAATCTAAATTATCATATTGTCTTTGATCATAATTTGTTTTCTTAACTTTATTTTGTAAATCTTTTATATTTTTATCTTGTTTTTTTCTTTGTTCTATAAAAGCTTGAACTTCTGCAGGAGTTTTTAAGTTTCTTTCATGCCAATCTGTTATAACATTATTAATATATTCAAAAGTAGGATTTTGTTTAAAAGTAGTTCTTTTTAAGGCTATTTCTATAATATTCATATCATATCCATAATTTAAAACCCAATTTTCAATATATGCTTCTTCATATTGAGTAAGACCATTATATTTTCCAAGTTTTTTAGCAATTGTTTTCTTGAATTTAGATAAACTTTCTTGTTTTTCATAATATTTATCAAGATCATTCCAAGTCTTAACTTTATTAGAAGACCATGCTTCTGCAACTGTTTGAATATAATTTTTATGTAGAGCACTACGTTTATAGCAATAATCAAATAAAGCAATCATTACTTGTTCATCAAAATTAAATTTTCTAAACCATAAATCTATATCATTGTACCATGATGGCCCCATGATTCCCTGGAAGTACATGTTGTTTATGTGTTCGATGGCTTTCGCTCTAGATTTATTTTGAGCAGTTTGTTCAACCTTTTCTTTTGTCATAGTTAAATTAGGAGTATACAGATTATGAAGTGTAAATTCTTGAATATCAGTTATAATATAACCATTAGTTTTTTTAGTAACTAATTTACGCTCTTCCAAAAATCTAAAACCATCATTAATTGTTTTTAATGGTATATTTAGTTTTTTTGATAAATCATTCAATTTTATGTCTTTTCCATATTTTGATAAAAATATAATATATAAATATATTTTTAGATATTCACCTGGTAATTCAGATAAATATTCAGAAAAAAATATATCTGGTATAGTTGTTTCTGAAAATAAAAGTGATTTATCATTTTGTTCTAATTTCATTTCTTGTTCTCTCCTAATTACGAATTTTAGATTATTATATCTTTTTTAGACGAAAAATTCAAGTTATATTAATTTATATTATTTTGTTTTATCATAAAAATATAATTTTGGTTTAATAAAAAACTTAATTAAATATAAAAATACATAGATAATATTCTCTCCATTAATGCCAGAAATACTAAAAAGAAAAACAGGAAAACATGTAAATATAAAAATAAAAACTTTGATATTTAAATTTGAAATAAAAATTTGAGTAAATATAAATATAATACCAATCCATATAATATTTATAAAAATTGTTGAATAGTCAAAAATACCTAGTAATTTGTTTTTAAAATCATAATTTTGCGGAAAGATAAATTTCATAAATAATCCTTTCAATATTATTTTCTTAATAAGTTAAAGTTTTTCACAGTTTGGGGTACATTTGTGGAAACAGTTCCTAAAAATTCACGAACAAAAGAATTAGCTTGTATTAAAGCATAAATTCCACCAATATATATAAATTTTATAAATAAATTTGTAGAGGAGTAGTCCATAGAAAATAAAATTAATAAAACAAGAGAAATTATAATTTGTATAAATAATAAAGAAAATAAGTTCCTTAACCAAGCTTTAAAAAACCAAGAAGTTGAGTCTAAAGATAGTGAAAGTATGGCAAAAGGCGATAACAAAGCAAATAATTTTATCATAATATATCTTAATGAATAAGAAAATACTAAATTTAAAAGGGATATACTTAAAGTTCCTTTTATAAGACCATCTAATGAAAATATGTTAATAGAACTAGTATTTATTGACATGTTTTTATTAATAGTATTTATTAATTCAGAAAAGCATATTGTTTTATTAAATAGAGATTCACCCAAATTGCGGATGGCTAAAGAAAAATTATAATTTAAGTCTAAAATAAAAGATAAAATGAAAAATGAATAATTCATACAAATGCCACATAAAACTAATTTGATTATAAAATTACTTGGAGATTCAATTTGATGATAAGTAAAATGTGCTAATAAATATTTAACAGAATAATATAGAATAAATCCTAACAAAAGAGAATTGGCAATTAATAAGATGCCATTAATGGTTGAAGAACCGAATAGAGATTCAAAATTTGAATCATTTAAAATATCTGAACCAATAAAAGTTACTTTATCTAAAATAGAATATAAATTATTATCAATAGATCCAAATAAAGTTTCAAAAATTTTGTTAATTGTATCTATAATTACTTCTGTTATATTAGTATTATTTTCCAAAAAGACCTCCTTAACCTATTAGTGATTTTATAGCAGACAATATAAGATCAATTGCTAATATAAAAGCATAAGAAAATAGAGAACTTTTTACTAACTTTTTGCCTGTTCTAATTCTTTCTTCATCACCAAAACTAAATTTTTTCATAAATAAACCAGTTCCAACTGCGACAGCAGCTGCTGGGGTAGATATTTTTAATATCCAACTTTCTATACTTTCAAAAGCACTATTGATTTTGCTTACAATTTTAGGATCTCCTAAAGCAAAAGAGTAATTGGATAATAAGCATATAATAATAAAAAGTAACATAATAGAAAATATATAGAAAAAAATTTTTTTCATAAAACCTCCTTATTAACAAAATTATATTTATTTTTTAAAATATGGTAATAATTTTAATTTTTGCGGTTTTAAAATTGAACTACCATCAGATAAAAATGTAAGAGCGGTGAATGTTTCTAATTTTTGAGAGAAAAAATTGTTGTCAAATATATAATCTTTTTGCGTATATGTACTAAACGTTTCAGATATATTTGAATCTTTAGAATTTAAAGAATTAGTTATAAAATTAAAGTGTGTTTGTTTAGCATTTTCTGATATGCTTTTTGAAGTACGTTTTTTTTCTTCTTTACCAAGCTGTTTTTGTGCTTCTTCAATAGTGAATATATCATCAGTTCGAAACCAAATTTTATTAATTAAATTTTGAATAAGAACTCGTACTTGGTAATCATCTTTTAGAGGAAGTTTTAAGGAAGAATAACTTTGAGTACTAATTATATTGATACATTTAGCTTCCCTACTTAACGAAAAAAATTCGGAATCGGTTTTACTTGCATATTTATCGTATTCATCACATATGAATGCAGTTGTTTTAATAGAATTGGTTGATAAATTAGACATAATTTCAGATTGAAAATCAAGTTTTAAGTATGTTGCTATTATTTTTGATAGTTGAGAATATTCAGAGATATTCATATCTAAAACAACAATTTTTCCTTTTTTTATAACTTCATTGAATCCTTTAAAATTTAATTTGTTTTTTGGAGGACAAAAAGTAGACATGACATCGTAGTCAGTTATAAAAGTACCTGTTATTCTAGTTATTTCTGAAATTATAATGCCTTTAGTTCTAGAATCTAATTCATAAAATTTTTTTTGAAAAAAATCAAGACATTCATTTAATTCATATATTTGTTTTTCATTGAATTTTGAAGATATAAATAAATTTTTTAAAATTTCTATTTTTTCATTAAAATAATTAGGAGTGGTTATCAATTTGTGTAATTCAAGAAAAGTTACATAATTGTTGTTATATAATCTACAAAGTTTTATAGCCTCACATATAACCTGGCAAGCTTTATCAATCCAATAAGATTCAGAATTGTTTTCTGAAAAAAGTAATAAAATTGTTTTTAATCTATCAGCTAGCACTTGAGGTTTAAGTTTTGGTTTATGCAATGGATTATAAAAGCAATTAAAGTTTAATCCTATAGTTATTAAATCTTTTTGTAGATCATATTCTTTTACAAATTTTTGGACTTGTATATGATAATTACCTTTTACATCTAATATAAGCATACCAATTTTATTATTTGGATTCTTATGATTGTATTGAATCAATTGTTTTGTAAAAGGATACATTGCCGACGAAGTTTTTCCTGAACCAATAGTTCCTGTTATTAAGAAATTTTGATATAATCCAGATTCTTTGATATAAATTTTTGAGTTTGTTTCTTTATTTAAACCAATTAGTAAATTAAGAGAATTTTGTGAATTAACGGAGTGAGTTGGATTTTGATTTTTTTTAGTAGTGGGAATATTTTTTATAAAATCTAATTTTGATATAAATCTCGTGTATATAAAATTACTAATGATAAAATTAGAAAACAAAGATATAAAAACATAAGAAATTTTAATAAGTTTCCATAACTCTGGATTTTTAGATACAATGTCAAAAGGATTAACAGCATATGGAATAATGATTTCTTGCGAATTATAAATTGGATAAAATAGTTTTATATTAAATAATGTAAAAATGATTAAACTTATTGAAATAAAAATAAATCTTTTTAAAAAACGGAAAATAAATATGCCTCCTTAGTTAAAAAATTTCTTTTTAATATTTAATTTGGAACCTTGTTTGGTATGAAAAATAATTATTTCAAAATATGAATATAATGAATATAAGGTAATAAAAAGATGTATAATATATGATATAAAGTATAAATGAATTAAATTAGAAATGTAATCACCGCCTTACAATTTTTTCCATAATACAATATTTTTTATTTTTTGTCTATACTTTTTTAAAAATTTATGTTAAAATACTATAAAATTCATAGAAAAGTATTTTATAAAGGAGGATTAAGTATGAAATTTGAAAAAGACACAAGAATAGGAGAAATTCTAGAAAAAGCACCTGAAAAAGCAGATATATTATTAGAAATCGGGATGCATTGTTTAGGATGTCCAGCTTCACAAATGGAAACAATAGAAGAAGCATGTGCTGTTCATAGAATAGATGTTGAAGAAGTTTTAGAAAAACTTAATGCCTAAATTTTGAAAAAAAACTAAAAAAACAAAAAAAAATAAAAAAATTTCACAAATCTATTGACAATATGAAAAAAATATTGTAATATATAAAGGCATTGTGGAATACACAATTTACGTGGGCTATTAGCTCAGGTGGTAGAGCACTTGACTTTTAATCAAGTTGTCCCGCGTTCGAGTCGCGGATAGCTCACCAAAAGAACTAAATAATTTGTAAAAAATTATTTAGTTCTTTGTATTAAGGCCCGTTGGTCAAGCGGTTAAGACACCGCCCTTTCACGGCGGAGACATGGGTTCGATTCCCGTACGGGTCACCAATTTAATATAAATGCCACTTTAGCTCAGCTGGCCAGAGCATCGCACTTGTAATGCGAGGGTCCCCAGTTCGAATCTGGGAAGTGGCTCCATAATTGTCAGTAGTTTTGTATAGGCTTAATTACTGGCTTTTTTATTGCCTACAATATAAAAAACATTAAAATTTTAGGAGAAAAATGTATATAATATTATTTAATTACAAAATAAATTTGTTTGATTCCAACGGTCAAACTTGTAATTGTATGTGTATCTACGAATGCACATACTTTTTTTGCATAAAAATAGAGCAGGTTACGAATCCTACTCTATTGACCTTATGTATGATTATGATAAATCTTTGTTTAATTGCTCGCTTATTCTAGTTTAATTCTTGCTGGATTTAAAGTTCTAGGATAATAACCTGTTCTCTTTCGGCTAGCAATTTGTCAACTAAACTTAAAATTGCATATCCAACTGTCATACTAAAATCCTTCTTTCCATTTTTGAGTAAAAACTACCTTTTGACAAGAAAGGTTAATATTGTACACAATATTTAATTAGTAAAAACAAACGAACATTTAAAATAAAATTTTTATAAAAAATTTATTCATTAAATGCTATTTTAATATCTTCTATAGCTTGTAATAACTCTATTTTTTGATTCTCGTTAAAATTTTGCTTAGAATAATCAATTATTTCCTTTATATTTTTAACATTTTTTCCAAATTTATTCATCCAATCATGTATTGGAACAATCCAAATATGGAAATGATTAGCTTTTTCTTCTTGAATTAGCAATACTTCTTTTGCAATATTAACCTTCTTTATAGTTGATATTGTTTTATTTAATATTTTCATAATATTAATTCTTTCAGTTTCTGACATTTCATTTAAACTTTTTATATGTTTATTAATACCAAGGACCATAAAACCCTTTATAGGTATTTCTGGATCAGCAGAAACATTAATAAAATCATCTTCATAAACATATCCTCCTGGAGGAATTAACTTATGATTAGCTATATCACATCCCATACATTCAAATTCAATTTCTTTTCCAAAAATATCAATTACCTTATTCATAAAAACATATCCTTTTTAAATATAAATTTTTAAAATTATTATTTTATAAATGTATTATATAATAACATGAAATAATTTTAAAGGTATTCTTAAAAAAATAACTGGAAAAAAGTAAACTTATTCTCCCAAATTATTTTCCCTAAAATGGCGTTTATAATAATTCATATTAACTTTTCTAATTTATTTTAATTTTTATTAATTATTTGTTTTTCTTCTTGTAACTATTGAAATATCAACAAAAAACGAGTATAATCGTTTATATAAAGGAATTAGAAAAATTGCTTATTATAAACGAGAGTACTGACTTGTAATATATTTTATAGGAGGTATATATGCACAAAGTTGCTATAATAACTGGCGCTTCAAGAGGTATAGGAAGAGAAATTGCTAAAACATTAGCAAATAAAGGAATAAAAGTAATAGCAAATTACAATAACTCTGAAAAAGAAGCTCAAAATTTAAAGAAAGAATTAGAAAATGACAATATATTAATAGATATATTTAAAGCGGATGTATCTAAAAGAAGAGAAGCTCAAGAATTAGTTAAATATACATTAAACAAATATGGACAAATAGACATATTGATCAATAATGCTGGGATTTCAGAATATAAGCTGTTTACTGACGAAACAGATGACGATTGGAATAAAGTGATTAATAATAATTTATATTCAGCATTTGTTATGTCTCAAGAAGTTGTTCCTAATATGATACATAATAAAAATGGCTGTATTATAAATATTTCTTCAATTTGGGGGATGGTCGGAGCTTCTTTAGAGGTTATATATTCTATATCAAAAGCAGGGATGGATGGACTTACAAAAGCTTTAGCAAAAGAGTTAGGACCATCAAATATAAGAGTGAATTCTATAGCGCCTGGATCAATAAATACAGATATGAATTCAAATTTATCAGAAGAAGAACTACATGAATTAGAAAACCAAACTCCACTGGGAAGAATCGGCAAAACAACAGATATAGCTAAGTGTGTAAATTGGCTAGTTGAGGATGAATTTACGACAGGGCAAATAATTTCTATTAATGGAGGATGGATTATAACATAATATATGTTATAAAATACTATAAAATAAAAAACAACTCAAAATCGAGTTGTTTTTTTGTTTTAAGATATAGATGCTTTTTTTCTTGAATAATTCCCAGATATAATTTTTGGGAAGTATGTAATAATTTTATATACTGCTAAACGAATTTTTTTACTCCATAAATAAGATTTTCTTAATTTTTTTGCAGATCCTAAAGAAACTGGTTCATCCTCTAAAACTAATAATTCATTCTGAACTTTTTCTAATGGGAAAATATAATTTTGTCCATCATTGTTATCCCATATGTTTTGTCCATTTTTAAAACAAAAATTAAAAGAATCACCTTCTAATAAATCTATTTCTGCTTGAAAACCTAAATCTGTTTTTTCCATTGCTATGTCATTAATATTATCCCAATTAAGGCCAAAGCCATAGTGAATAGAAACCTCTTCAGAAGATTCTTGAAAAAGTTTTCCTGTATATGATATTTTTACTTTACTATTTTCAACTAATTTATCTGTATTAAAAAATATGTTTTTAGTTAATTCCATAGATATCTCTCCTTGTTTATCTTTTGCTACCAACATTATAATATTAAATTCTACAATGTTCAAGTATTTTTTTCAAATGTTAACAAAATGTAATATTTAGTCAAAATAGAAATAAAACTGCTATATAAATAAATATTTCTGTAGGTAATAATAAATGTACTTAAACATAAAATTATATTAATAAATATTAATGTAAAAATATTGTCAAAAAAAAACCGTTATGGTATATTAAAAGTATAAGATTTTATAAGGGGAATGATCATGAAAGAGAGATATAAGGAAAAATTGGAAGAAGAGAACACAGAAGAAAAAGATGTTAAAAATAAAGAAAAAGAAGATGTAAAAAAAGAAGAGAAAAAGGATAATAAAAAATTTAATAAAGTAGAAGACAAAAAGACCGAAAAGAAAATGCAACTTCCTAAAGAGAGTCATAAAAAAATAAAAATCTTAGTAATATCAATTATAATAATAATTGGAATATTAATATTTTCTACTGTTTTTGCTATCTTAGATATTGGAAGTGAAAGAATTACTAGTGGGATTTCAATAGAAGGTATAGAAGTTTCTGGATTGACAAAAACAGAAGCAATAGAAAAACTAAATAGCCTTTATGAATCAAAAAAAGAAAAAGAAATAGGATTAAAATATCAAGATTATGTAACAACATTAACTCCTTCATTGATGGAAGTAAATTATGATGTTGAAGAAGCAGTAAATGAAGCTTATTTGATAGGAAAAGATAATAATATTTTTATAAATAATTATAATATTTTACTTACTCTTATTAATAAAAAAAATATAGAAGTAAATATGAATTTTAATGAAGATGTTGCTAAACAATCAATTCAAGATATAGGTGTGAATTTACCTGGAATTACAATAGATTCAAGTTATTCTGTTGAAGAAGATAAATTGATAATTACAAAAGGAAAAGAAGGAATTTATATTGATGCTGATAGCTTATTAAATAAGGTAAAAGATGATTTAAATGATATCAATATTATTGAAGATGATATTGAAATACCAGTTATTGACAAGAAACCAGAAGATATTGATATACAAAAAATTCATGATGAGATTTATAAAGAAGCAAAAGATGCATATTATACAAAAGATCCATTTACAGTTTATCCAGAAGTAGAAGGTGTAGATTTTGATGTTGAAAAAGCTAAAACTATACTACAAGAAGAAAAAGATGAATATGAAATTCCTCTTGTTATAACAAAACCAAAAGTAACTCTTAATGATATAGGGACAGAGGCTTTTCCAGATAAATTAGCAACATTTACAACAAGATATGATGTAAGTAGTACAGATAGAACAACTAATTTAGTAATTGCGTGTCAAAAAATTAATGGAAAAGTAGTATTAGCAGGGGAAACGTTTTCATATAATAAAGCTTTAGGAGCAAGGACAGCATCTGCTGGATACAAAAATGCTAAAGTTTATGAAAATGGTGAAGTTGTTGATGGAATTGGTGGAGGAATTTGCCAAATATCATCTACTTTATATAATACAGTTCTAATGTCAGATTTGGAAATAGTAGAAAGAAGAAATCATCAATTTGTAACATCATATTTACCAGCAGGTAGAGATGCAACAGTAGTATATGGAATGACTGATTTTAAATTTAAAAATACAAGACAATACCCAATAAGAATCGTGGCAAGTGCACAAAATGGTATAGCAACAGTTTCTATATATGGAATTAAAGAAGAAAAAGAATATACTTTTTCATTTAATACAAAAACAATAGCATCTATTCCTTTTACAACTAAATACGTAGATGACAATACATTACCAGTAGGAAAAGAAAAGGTAAAACAAAAAGGTGCTAACGGATTAAAAACCGAAACATATATAACTAAGATGTTAGATGGAAAAGTAATTTCTACAAAATTATTATCTAGAGACACTTATGATGCAATGTCAAGAATAGTGCTTAGAAATACTAAAACAGGAGAGACAACAAATACACAAACAGATACAAAGACAGATGCTACAAATAATAAACAAACTACAAACCAAAATCAACAACAAAATAAAGTAACTAGTAATACGGTTACAAATCAAAAAAATGAAACAAAAGTAACTAATACAACAACTAATTCAGGCACGAAAGAATAAAATAGAAAGCAATTCTAATGTTAAAAAACATATTGAATTGCTTTTTTATTTTGTATAAATGTTAGTATTAGATTGTAGGTAAAACAAGAAATAAAAAATATATAAATATTGACAAAGAGAAAGAAAGATAATATAATAACAAAGTACTAAATATATATGCGTTATTAGCTCAGTTGGTAGAGCAGCGGACTCTTAATCCGAAGGTCCAGGGTTCGACCCCCTGATGACGCACCAAAGTAATACCTTAAATGGTATTATTTTTTTTCTTTTCAGATTCTGTGAATTCATTTGATAATCTAATTATATTTTGTGCATATTTTTTGATACTTTAATAATTTATCTTGTATGTATGATATTATATTAAAAATAAAAACTCGTTCTCATTATAATAAGAGAACGAGAAAGCAGGAATATGTGTTAATTTGTTTCGGTGTTCTTTTCTTGCAATTCTGTTTTATTTGGCGAGAATACATAACCGTTCTTGGAATGGTATATATATAATGTGTATCCATTTGCACGTTCAAATTCCAACCAAATATCAGTATTAAAAGTTAATGACTTACCAGCAGATTTTGTGCAATTCATATCCGTATAGAATTTAGCATTTTCATCTGCAACGAAATCACCTTCTTTATCCCAAAAAACAGCATTTAGTATTTTGTCACTTATGTCTTGATCTGAGATAGAAGTTTTTAGTTCATTTACCTTGGTTTTCAAGTTACCATTCTTTTTGGTGAGGTCAGAAACTTTGGCATTCAAGCTATCAATTTCCTTTTTGCTTGAAGACTCTATTTTCTGTGCATCTTTACTGGAAGCTGAGGAAGATAAAAATCTTCCATAAAAAAATCCAGCAATACCTCCTATACCAATAAGAGCAAAGACTATCAAAATGTTAATAATTTTCCGAGCCATAAAGTCCTCTCTTTCCTTCCTGCTTTTTATGTATACAACTCATCTATATTATAGCAAAAATATCAACAAAAGTCAAAATTATGTAAATTTACCAAAAATATTGACAAAGAGGTAGAAAAAAGCTACAATAATATTATTGGAGTATAAAAGGGGTGATGGGAATGCTAAAGATATATAACACAAATATTGAAACAAATAAAATTGAAGAAATAAAAGAATTTAAAAAAGGAAGTTGGATTAATTTAGTAAACCCGTCCGAAGTAGAAATAAAAAAAGTATGTGAAAATATAAATATACAAGAAGATTTTATAAAATATGCATTAGACTATGAAGAGAAAGCGAGAATTGACCAGGAAGAGGATGATAATACTATACTTTTTATAGTTGATGTACCAGTTATTGAAAAAAATGAAGAAAATGATATATATACAACTATGCCATTAGGAATGATTGTAGTAAGAGATGACTTTTTTATAACAGTATCATTAAAGAAGAATAAAATAATCGAAGATTTTGAAAAAAGAAAGATAAAGAATTTTCAAACATATAAAAAGACAAGATTTATTTTTCAAATTTTATATTTAAACTCATCATATTATTTAAATTACTTAAAACAAATCAATAAAGAAACAGAAATTGCAGAATATATATTGAAAAATTCCATGAAAAATAAAGAATTGTTAAAATTACTAAGTTTAGAAAAAGGTTTAGTATATTTTACAACTTCTTTAAAATCAAATGAGATTGTCATGGAAAAGACAATGAGAGGTAAAATCGTAAAATTATATGATGAAGATGAAGAGATATTGGAGGATGCCATAATAGAAAATAGACAAGCAATAGAAATGGCACAAATATATAGTAATATTTTAAATGGTACAATGGATGCTTATGCTTCAATTATTTCTAATTATCTAAATGGAGTAATGAAATTTTTGACATCAATTTCAATTATTTTGGCAGTACCAACAATGATCTCAAGCTTTTGGGGAATGAATGTAGGGTTACCATTTCAAAATAGTCCAGCTGGATTTGTAATTATGGTTGTTGTAGCTATTGTTACAACATTGGCAGTTACCTGGTGGTTAAAGAGAAAAGATATGTTAGACTAGATGCAGAAATTATATTGATATATATTAGGCTGTTAGCAAAGTTATAAAAAATTTTGTTTAACAGTTTTTTTATTTTTAAATCAAAAATCAGGATAATGCTTGTTAATAACGCTAAAACTTATCAAAAAAAATAAAAAGTAACATAAAATACTTGGATTTTCAATAAAATGCATAAATAATTATAAAATGTCAATAATATTAATGAAAATCATAAAATAGGAGGATATTATGAAAGTAGTAGATAAAATAGCGTTGGTACTTATTATCATTGGTGCAATAAATTGGGGATTAATAGGTTTCTTTAATTTCAACTTAGTTGCTGCCATTTTCGGAGATATGACTGTTATATCTAGAATCATTTATGCTTTAGTAGGTGTTTCTGGATTATGGGGAATTAAATTATTATTTGATGATTAATTTTTAGAGATATATTAAACTATTTTATATGATCAATAGTTGAATATATCTCTTATTTTTCCTTGAATTATTAGCAAAAATATTATATAATGCTAGGTGTTAATAAGGAGGAGATATAATGTTATCTGCAAATGGAGTTACAGTTAGATTTGGAAAAAGAGTCTTATTTGAAGATGTAAATATAAGATTTGGAAAAGGAAACTGTTATGGAATTATAGGTGCAAATGGAGCTGGTAAATCAACTTTTTTAAAAGTTTTATCAGGAGAAATAGAACCAAGTAAAGGTGATGTTACTTTAGATAAAGGAGAAAGATTGTCTGTATTAAAACAAGACCACTTTGCATTTGAAGAGCATACTGTTATAGATACTGTAATGATGGGAAATAAAGAATTATATGACATCATGAAAGAGAAAGAAGAAATATATGCTAAACCAGATTTTTCAGAGGAAGATGGAATGAAAGCAGCAAAATTAGAAGAAAGATTTGCTGAATTAGATGGATGGAATGCAGAGTCAGATGCAGCAATGCTTTTGAATGATTTAGGTATAATTCCAGAAGATCATTATAAGTTTATGAAAGAGATTGAAGCAAGGGATAAAGTAAAAGTATTGTTAGCACAAGCTTTATTTGGAAATCCAGATGTTTTATTACTAGATGAACCTACAAATGATCTAGATTTAAAAAGTATTAATTGGTTACAGGACTTTTTAATGGATTTTGAAAATACAGTTATAGTAGTATCACATGATAGATATTTCTTAAACAAAGTATGTACGCATATAGCAGATGTTGATTTTGGAAAAATTAAAGTTTATCCAGGAAACTATGATTTCTGGTATGAATCAAGTCAATTAGCACTAAAACAAGCAAGAGAACAAAACAAGAAAAAAGAAGAAAAGATAAAAGAATTACAAGATTTTATTGCTAGGTTTAGTGCGAATGCTTCAAAGTCAAAACAAGCTACATCAAGAAAGAAAACTCTTGAAAAGATAGAATTAGATGAGATAAAACCTTCAAATAGAAAATATCCATACATAGATTTTAAACCAGATAGGGAACCAGGAAGAGAAATATTACAAGTAAAAAATATTTCAAAAACAATAGATGGAGTAAAACTTTTAGACAATATTTCATTTGATGTAAAAGCTAATAATAAAATTGCAGTATTAGCTGATAATGAACTTGCAAAAACAGTATTATTCCAAATAATAGCAGGAGAATTAGAGCCAGATAGTGGGGAATTAGTATGGGGAACTACAATAACAAACTCATATTTCCCTAAAGATAATAATTATTTATTTGAATCAGACGAAAATATAACAGACTGGTTAAGACAATATTCTAAAGATCCTGATGAAACATATGTAAGAAGTTTCTTAGGAAGAATGTTATTTTCTGGCGACGAAGCATTAAAAGGTGTAAAAGTATTATCAGGAGGAGAAAAAGTAAGATGTGTACTTTCTAAGATGATGTTATCAGGTGCCAACTTCTTAATATTTGATGAACCAACAAACCATTTAGATATGGAAAGTATAACAGCATTAAATGAAGGAATGAAAAAATTTAATGGAAATTTAATTTTTACATCACATGACCATGAATTAACACAAACAGTAGCAAATAGAATTATAGATATAAAAGAAGATGGAAAAGTTATTGATAGAGAAGTTACTTATAATGAATATTTAGGAGTAGAATAAAAATACGTATAAGAAAAAGTTATAAAAAGAAAGGAGAAATTGCCAAAAAAACTTAGTTTTTTTGGCAATTAATAAAAAAATGGACAAAATATCAAAAACAATAGCAGAAGAACTACATATAAAAGCTTCACAAGTAGAAGCTACAATCAAATTAATAGATGAGGGAAATACTATTCCGTTTATCGCACGTTACAGAAAAGAAGTAACAGGAGGTTTAAGTGACGAGACACTTAGAGATTTAGGAGAAAGATTAAACTATTTAAGAAATTTAGAGCAAAGAAAAGAAGAAGTTGTAAAATCTATAGACGAACAAGGAAAATTAACAGATGAAATTTTACAATCAATAGCTGTTAGTAAAACTTTAGCTGAAGTAGAAGATATTTATAGACCATATAAGCAAAAGAAGAAAACAAGAGCAACTGTTGCTAAAGCAAAAGGTTTAGAACCTCTAGCGAATATTATTTTAGAACAAAATGAAAAAGAAGCAATAGAAGAAATTGCTAAACAATACATTAATATTGATTCATTATCAGAAGAAGATAAAAAGAATAAAGATAAAGTAGTAGCTACTGCTGAAGATGCAATTAAGGGAGCTTTAGATATAATTGCAGAAAGTATTTCTGATAATAGTAAATATAGAAAAGAAATCAAAAGATTATGTTACAGAGAAGGTCTTGTTGTGACAAAAGCATCAAAACCAGAAGAAAAATCAAACTATGATATGTATTATGACTATCAAGAAGCTATAAAATACATACCAAGTCACAGAATTTTAGCTATAAATCGTGGAGAAAAAGAGGGTTTCTTAAAAGTTAAATTAGAAAAACCTGAAGAGAAAATTTTAAGTTATATAGAAAAGGATATTATCAAAGATAAAACACAATTTACAGAAATGTTAAAAGAAACAATTGAAGATAGTTTTAATAGATTAATTGAACCTTCAATAGATAGAGAAATACGTTCAGACTTAACGGAAAAAGCTGAAGAAAAAGCAATAAAAGTATTTGGACAAAATTCTAAACAATTATTATTAGGAGCGCCTATAAAAGGAAAAACTGTAATGGGATTTGATCCCGCATATAGAACAGGATGTAAAATAGCAGTTATAGATGATACGGGAAAAGTATTAGATTATACAACTGTATATCCAACAGAACCTCAAAATGATGTTGTAGGAGCTAAAAGAGAACTTTTAAAACTAATAGAAAAAGATAAAGTTGATATGATTGCAATTGGAAATGGAACAGCTTCAAGAGAATCTGAAATGTTTGTTGCTGATATGATAAAAGATGTTGCAAGACCTGTACATTATGTAATAGTTAGTGAAGCGGGGGCTTCTGTTTACTCAGCTTCAAAACTAGCTACAGAAGAATACCCAGATATAAATGTTTCAATAAGAGGAGCAATTTCAATAGCTAGAAGACTACAAGATCCATTAGCAGAATTAGTAAAAATTGATCCAAAGGCTATTGGTGTAGGGCAATATCAACATGATGTTAATCAAAAGAAATTGGCAGAAAGTCTTACTGGAGTTGTAGAAGATAGTGTTAATAAAGTTGGAGTTGATGTTAATACTGCAACACCTTCATTATTATCTTATGTTTCTGGAATAAACAATACTATAGCAAAGAATATTGTAAAATATAGAGATGAAAATGGAAAATTAAAAAATAGAAAACAGTTGTTAAAAGTTCCTAAGCTAGGAAAAGTAGCATTTGAACAATGCGCAGGATTCATTAGAATATTAGATGGAGATAATCCACTAGAAATTACAGCTGTTCATCCAGAAAGTTATGAAGTAACTGAAAAATTATTAGGCAATTTAGGATTTGACAAAAATGATTTAAGGGATAAAGAAAAACTAGAAGAATTAAGAAACAAATTAAAAACTGTCAATATTAATACTATGGCAAAAGAATTAAATGTTGGTGAAATGACTTTAGAGGATATTATTGGGGAACTTTCAAAACCAGGAAGAGATCCACGTGAAGATATGCCAAAACCAATTTTACGTAGTGATGTATTAAAACTAGAAGATTTAAGAGAAGGAATGGTATTAAGCGGAACAGTAAGAAACGTAATTGACTTTGGAGCATTTGTTGATATTGGTGTAAAACATGATGGGTTAGTACACATTTCAGAAATGAGTGATAAGTTTATAAAGAATCCTTCAGATGTAGTAAGCGTAGGAGATATTGTAAAAGTTAAAGTTATAGGAATTGATAAAGAAAGACAAAAAGTTAAACTATCAATGAAGGGATTGAATTAAAAAATATGGATGGCATTTTGCCATCCATATTATATTGTTTTATTTAAATTCTAATTTTATTGAACTGTATTTGCTTCTGTTGATTCTTCCTCTATTGTTTCTTCTTTTTCTGGTTTTGTGTCAACATTTCCAACTAAACTATCATAGAATGTTACATTTGCAACATGCATATAAGGTATTAACCAAAACATTCCAATACCTATTGTTAAGCAAGCTAGAAGTGCCCATCCAATAAATGTACATTGTAACCAGAAGTATGCCCATCTATGTCCTTTCATTAATTCAGCACTTTTTTCTACAGCTTCTTTAGCGAGCATATCTGGATTGTCGTTTATTAAGTATAAAGACAATTTATATGAAAAATATTTTGGAATAGACCAAATTATACCAACTATGTAAATAATTGAACCAAGAAGTGATAAAACTGCATTATAAGATGATGTAGTTTCACCAACAACCCAAATAATTGCACCAACTAGTATAATAGCTATAGGCGCCAACATTTTAACAAATATCCATAAAGTTGTTTGCCATACTTTAACAAATTTTTCAAATCCTGCTGTAAAGAAATCTAAATAAGAAAAATCTTCGTTTCTTTTTAATTTGCTCATCATAGCGATTGTAAAACCAAAAGATAATGGAACAGCAATAATAGATGCTGCAAGAGATCCCACTATTGGAACTAGATTTAGTACAAATGAGATAATATAATCAAGAACCAAAAAGATTAATGTAGCTAAAGCTCCTTTTCCCCATTTTCCTGTTAAACTCTTACGTGCTTCTTGTCTTATTTCAAATGATGTCATAAAAATTCCTCCTTTTATTTAATTATATATATTAATATGTTTATTAATACCTAACTTATAGGAAATTTTTCTTGTATTTCTTGTATTTTTGCATAATCATTTTCCAAAATTTCTACAAAAACTTTTGCAATGTCTGGGTCGAATTGAGTGCCAGAACACCTTTTAATTTCATCAATTACTACTTGTAAAGGTAAAGGATCTCTATAAGAACGTTTAGAAGTCATTGCATCAAATGTATCTGCAACAGCAGTAATCCTTGCAAAATAAGGAATATCTGTACCTGCTAACATACTGGGGTATCCTTTTCCATCAAATCTTTCGTGATGATGTTTTACAATTGGAATCATATCTTTAAAAATAGATGCATTAGATAATATATGTTCTCCAATTGTAGGGTGATTTTTTATTTGAGAATATTCATCATCAGATAGTTTGGAATCTTTTAATAAAATTGTGTCTGGAACACCAATTTTTCCTATATCATGGAATAAACCACCAATTCTTAAAATTCTAATATCTTCATCAGAAAGACCTAATTTTTCTCCGATTAAAACAGAATAAGCGGACACTCTATCAGAATGACCTCTTGTATATGTATCTTTTGCTTCCACTGTATATCTTAATGTTTCAATACTTTCTAGATAAGCATTTTCAAGTTTTCCATAAGTATCTGATAGTTCAGTATTTATTTTCTTGATTTCATTCATTTGTTTTATGGATTTAATTCCTGATTCTATTAATAGTAATAGTTGATCGAATTTATCACTTTTTTCACAATAACCCTGAATATCTAATCTTCTAATTGTATCTAAAGGTGGAGCTAAATCTTTGTGACCTGTTAAAAGTAGAATATATAATTCTTTGTTGAATTTCCTTATTTCTTCTACTACTTGATCTCCATGGAAAGGTGTCATAATAAAGTCTAATATCATTAAATCAAAATGTTCATTTTTTACTTTTTCTATTGCGTCTTGTGGATTAGTTACTCCTGTAAAATCATATCCAGATCTTTTTAGAAAGATTGATAATGAATCGATAATTCCTTCTTCATCATCAACAGCGATAATTTTATAATTGCTATTTTCTACGTTTTGGACATTTTGTAATCCTTTTCTCATAATCATCCCTCCTTAGATAGAATTAAGTGTATTATATATATACAAAAGAAAAAAAGCAATACTTTTAAAAAATAAAAAAGAAAAGTTATACATAATAACTCTTCTTTTTTTATTATTTTTTTAATGGCAATATAATGTGGAATGTAGTACCTTTTCCAGCTTCTGATTCAAATGTGATATTTCCATTGAAATGAGCTTTTATTGTTGAATAAGACATATATAATCCTAATCCTGTTCCGTTTTTTCCTTTTGTTGTAATCATCTCATTAAATAACTTATCTTTAACTTTTTCAGATAGTCCACATCCATAATCTTGAATAGATATAATTAAGTTATTATTCTTTTGCTCTATACTTAAATCTATTTTTTGTTCAGGTTTTCCGTTATATGATTGAATTGAATTAGAAATCATATTGTTAATAACTTGTACCAAACTATTAATATCACCAATTAATTTAGTGTTTTCAGGTACTGATAAAGAAACATTTAAATACACTAAGGCATTTTTTAATTCATGTTTCATTAAAATATCTACTCTCTTAATTAATTCTTCTATATCAAAGGATACATTATCTGTCTCAGATAATGTAACAGCTTGACCTTTAACAGCTGTTATAATATCAGACATGTAGCTAGTATATTCTCTTATTTTAACTATCCAAGAATTCATATCTTTGGCAATATCATGATGGTCTTGAGAGTTTACTTCTGGATCGTCTATAGAAGAATCATATTCTTTAATCAGGTCGCTAAGCCCTTCTGCAGCACCAGATATTGACATTATTGGTGTTTTTAAATTGTGAGCAATACCACCAATTAATTGTCCTAGAGAAGCAAGTCTTTCTCTTTCCATAAGCATTGTTTGATTAGATTGCAACTCATTAATGTTATCTTTTGTAAAGCTTTGTGTAAGATTGAAAGCTAAGGCAAGGTCTGCTAGTGCATCTTCAGAAGTAACAACTAAATTATTATTTAAATTTATATTATTTTTGTTAGATGATGCTATGTTAGTTAATTTCTTTGAAACAGTTTTAATTTCTGCTGACAAAGAATGTGAAACATAAAGTAATATTAAAAATATTATACAATATAAGACAGTATCACATATTAAAATAAATTTTAAAAAGTTTGGTTGACTAGTATCATATATAATTCCAGCATAACAATAAGTACCATCAGATAGATTACACTTTAATGAAATTCCTTCAGAATCTAAACAAAAATAATCGTAAGAATGTCCATTTTGTGTATCTGATTTTTCTAAAGTGTACTTTATGAAAAATGGTTGTAATTTAGAATTGTCTGAAACTGTATAATTTCCAGAGCTATCTATAATAAAATATTTGTGAGATGTATCTAATAATGAAATACTTTTTAACTTGTTTTCTACTTCATCTCTTGAAGAGAATGTTCCACTAAAGGAATCAGATATAAGTGAATAATATGATGAGTAATATATTTCACCAGTTTTTTTAGCAGCTTGTACATATCCGACTAATGATGTAAGGATAAGTGTTAAAAGAACTAGAGGAGAGAATTGTAACATTAATTTTACTGATAAAGATTTTATACCAGCTCTCTTTTTCCTTGAATATTCTAGTTCTATATTATCCATTAAATTTGGATACATATCATGAAGTAAGTTTAATATATATCCAAATTCAGTTTTAGAAAATACAAAACTTATAACAGATGCAAGTGTAAAACAAGATATATACATTAAGCATATTTCTATAATTGTTAATGTATAAGCATCTATTAAAATAAAAGTAATAGGCAAAAATATTAATGGCAAAAGTATTTCTAAGAAATATAGTAGATAGGGTGTATTATAACAATATGCTCTTATTTTAAGTAACATTGAAATTGTTTCTTCTTCAGACAGTTTGATGTTCTCGTCAGATAGTTTTGTTGAACATTTATACATTTTATAAGATCTAATAAACAATATAATTAAACTGCATAACACAATTAAAGAAATTAATAAAATGTATTGTTGAGTATATGTTATACCATCAAAATCCAACTGAAATTGATTATCAATGCTTTCAGGAGGATAATTTAAAATAGTAGGTAGAAAAAAGTATAGTATAAATGCTATAAGTGATGGTACAGCAAGATATAGTGCTATAATTTTATATAGACACGAAGTAATCTTTTTTTTCATTATTGGTAAACTCCTTTATTTAATATATTTTTCAAAAAAGCTATTAATATAATTTGCATTTATAATAGGCCAAGATAAACCTAAGTTTTTCATATAGTTAATAGTAAAATCATTTTTTAGATCAATATTAGAATTATATTTTGAAGAGTGACTAGTTAAATCATTTATAATACCTAAAAGATCTTTTTTATTTTTTATGTACTTATAAAATTCTTCATCAGATACTATAGCAATCTCTTTATTAGATTTTTTAATAGTTTTTAATAAGTCAACAAATTTCAATTGATGATTATTATAAATATGAAATACTTTTGAATAGCTACTTTTGTAATAAATAGAACTTGCTATAATAGATGAACATGTATCAACAGGACTTAGGTCTATTTCAAAGTTTGAAATAGATTGAGGTAGTTTGTTTAATTTTGAAAGAGTAATAGTTCTGTTTAAAAATGCATTTTTGGTATCATTTTCTTGGAATTGTCCATCTGAATATCTTGCGGTTATATTACCTAAACGATAAACAGATATTTTCATACCAGTGTTGATAGCTTCCCATATTTTATATTCAGCCTTGAATTTTGTTTCTATATAGATATTATCTTCATAATTCTGGCCTACATATAATGCATGTTCATCAAAGATAGTAGGAGTATTTGCATCTGGAATAGAAGCAGATACGGATGTTGTAGAAATATGATTCATATAAATAGAAAATTCTTTACAAAAATCAATAATGTTAATAGTACCTGTTACATTAATTGATTCAAATATACTATTATCGCCATAATGGTCAACTATTGCAGCGGAATGAATAACTACATCAATTTTGTTACCTAAATTTTTATAATCTTTATCATTTAATCCAAATTTAGGTAAAGAGATATCAGCAACTATTACATGTATTCGGTTATCAATAAATTTTAAGATGTCTTTTCCGAAATAGAAAGTTAATTTTTTTATTAATCTTTCTTTTGATTCTTGTCCATTTTTATTACGAATTAGACAGTATATATTAGAATCCGCTTTATTTATTAATTCATATAAAATATGAATTCCTAAATATCCAGTGGCACCTGTAAGTAAAATATTTTTGGCATTAATTTTTTCTTTAGAAAAGTCCTCTTTAAAATCATAGTATAATTCTTTAGACATGGATTTTTGATATATATTAGATTCTTTAGGCAAAGTAAAGTTATCTGAAACACCTCTAATTGTTTTAAATTCATAAATATCTTGTATATTTACAATATAGTTTTTTTCTAGCAAATGTATAGTAATTTGCATAAGTGTTAAAGAATCAGCACCAAGTTCTAATATATTATCATCTATTCCTATATGAGGGGTATTTAAGGCATTTTCTAATATTTCTTGAAAAGCCTTTTCAAAGTCATTTCTAGGAGCTATATATTTCGTATTAGATTCAGTTTTAATTTCCATATTTAATAATTTTTTTCTATTTACTTTACCATTGCTTGTAAGTGGCATTTTGTCTAAAAATACGAAGAAACTAGGAATCATATATTCTGGAACTAATTTAGAAATATATAATTTTAAGTCACTAGATGATAATTTTTCGTTTGTAACAATATAAGCTACTAAATATGAGTCTGTATCACCTTTTTTCTTTGGTAAAACAACACATTTTGAGATTCCAGGATGCTTTAATAATTTTGTTTCTATTTCTCCAATTTCTATACGAAATCCTCTAACTTTTACTTGATTGTCAATTCTACCTAAATAATATAAATCTCCACTTTCAGAAAGAATCGCATTATCAGCAGAACGGTATAAAATTTCACTAGGATTATAAGGATTTTGTACAAACTTTTTAGCATTTAATTCTTCTCTATTTAAATAACCTTTGCAAACTCCTAAACCGCTTACACACATTTCACCTTCTACTCCATATGGTAAGATGTGTAAATATTTGTCCATAACATAAACTTTTAATGTAGGTATAGGTTTTCCTATATTAGAACTAGATGATAATAGATCTTTATCAGTTAACTCTTTAAAAGTTACATGGACAGTAGTTTCTGTTATTCCGTACATATTAATTATTTTAGTAAAAGGATATTTATCTTTCCAAGGTTTTACTAAATTTGGTTTTAAAGCTTCTCCTCCAAATATAATATATCTAATAAATAGATCAGAATCTTCATTTAAAAGTTCTCTATCTAATAAATTATAGAAGTAAGTAGGAGTTTGGTTTAAAACAGTTACTTTTTCGGTTCTTAATAATTGTAAAAACTTTTTAGGATCTTTTGCAGTAGTTTCTGGTACTAATATCAATTTTGATCCATATAATAAACATGCATATAATTCCCAAACTGAAAAGTCAAAAGCAACTGAATGGAACATAGTCCATACATCATTTTCGTCAAAATCAAATTGAAAATCTTTATTTTTTATTAAACGTACAACGTTTCTATGGCATAACATAACTCCCTTTGGAGTCCCTGTTGATCCAGATGTATATATAATATATATTAAATCTTCAGGAGAGTTAATGCATTCCAAGTTTTCTTCTGAATTAAAATAGATTTCATTATCAGAAGAAAGATCTAATAGGTAATAGGGGATACTAATATCCACATCATTTTTATGAGTCTCATTTGTAAGAAATATTTTGGCTTGGCTATCTTCTAACATAAAAGACACTCTCTCTTGAGGATATGATAAATCTATTGGTAAATAGCATCCACCAGCCTTTAAAATTCCTAAAATTCCTATAACCATTTCAAGAGATTTATTTAATCTGATAGCTATAACATCATTAGACTTAATTCCTAAATTTCTTAAAAAATTAGCGACTTGATTTGCTTTTTTATTTAATTCCTCATATGTTAAATAAGTATTCTTAAATTTAATAGCAATATTGTTTGGTGTTAATTCAACTTGTTCTTCAAACAATTGAGATATTGTTTTATCACTTGGATAAGAACAATTATTTTGACTATTAAAAAACAATATTTCTTGTAGTTCTTTTGGTGTTGTGATAGATATTTCTTTAATAAACATACTAGGATTATTTAGAACCTGAGATATAATGTATAAAATTCTTGAATGTATATTTGAAATATCTGTATCTGTATATTTTGATATTTTATAATCATATGCAATATTTATATCACCAGAATCATTTAAGTCAAAGAAATGAATATCTATATCATCTGCAACATTCCCATTAAAATTCCATTCAGAAGAGTATTTCATATTATCATCTGTTTTTATTTTAGTAATCTGATAAGATAATAATATTTGATATAAGTTTGGTGTTTTTGGATCTTCTTTTCTTAAATCTTCTAATATAAACTGATATGAGTGTTTTTGGTGCCTTAATATAGAAGTGAAATTTAAAGCAATATTATTTAAGAATGCAAGAAAACTATAATTATCTTCAATTTTTACTCTAAAAGGTATGGTATTAATAAACATACCCATTGTATTTTTTTGTGCAGAATTTACTCTATTTAAGATTGGCGTGCCTAAAATAAAGTCGTCTGAGTTATTAATTTTTCCAATATATATAGAATATATAGCCATAAGAAAACTAAATAACGAAATATTGTAATTATGGCAAAATTCATTTATTTTTTTTATATATTTATTTTCTAATTTAAACATTTTTCTATTTCCTAAAGAAGAAAAATCATTATTAGAAATTTCTTTGTTATTAGGTATAGTAATACAATTTGGACAATCTTTTAAGTAGTCTTTCCAAAATTGTTTATCTTTTAGATATTTATTACTATCAATATATTTTTCTTCTGAATTAATATAATCAATATAAGAGTATTGATTTGATTCAATAGGTATATTGTTATAAAGACAGTAATAATTATTAACAATTTCTTTAGCAATTAGTCCTAAAGTCCAAGAATCAGAGATAATATGATGGATATTAACAATAACACCACCACTAAGATCTGGAAACTTGAAAATTTTAATATCAAATAAATCCGAATTTAATATATCAAAAATATGAGACATAGTTTGTTGTTCAAGTTTATGTAATTCTTCTTCATTTTCTATTTCTATTATATCTATTTTGTAATCAATTGTGTTATCAAATGATTGAGAAATAGAACCATCTTTTATTGTAAAATTAGTATGAAAGCTATCATTTTTATCAACAATTAATTCTAGTGATTTCTGTAAAAGCTTAAAATCGAGTGGTTCATATAGTCTAATAGTACCACAAATATTATTAATATTAGAACCATTAAAAAATAGTTCTGTGTTCCATATGCTTTTTTGTGGATTTGTTAAATTATAAGATTTATTTTTCATAGATATCACCTTTAAAATTTATTATTATGATTATATATATAAACACTAAAAAAATCAAATAAATTTGCAAAAAATGAGGAATAAAGATGAAAATTGTAGAAAAAATAAATTTGATTAAATAGAGATAAAAAATAATTTAAAATCTGCTTATTTTTTATGCAAGATAGTTTAAAAAAAATAGTATTGGAAACAATATTTTGGAGGTGTAATATTTTGAAAAAAAATAAGAAAAAAAACAATTTAAAAAAGGTTTTAATTATTTTTAGTATAGTAATAATTTTATGGATATTAGGATTTTATATGTATGTTACATACGATAAAATAGAAATAGATAATAATACTTATGAAACAGAAAGGGTACAATCCACAATAAAAGAACAAACTGTGGAAAATAAAGAAGAAAACAGTGAAAAAGTAGCAGATATAATTGAAAAAACTACAAAAAAAATTGTTGGAATTTCAAAATTGAAAAATACGGGTAGTAGTATTTTATCTAAAAGTACAGAGAGCGAATTAGGACTAGGAACAGGAATTATAGTAAGTGATGATGGATATATATTAAGTAATGAACATGTTACTGGTAGTAAATATAGTAGGTGTTATTTGACATTAGAAAATGGAAATAATTATGAAGGGACAGTAGTATGGAGTGATGTGGACTTAGATTTATCAATTACAAAGATTAACGCTAAAAATTTAGAATATGTTGATCTAGGTGATTCTAGTAAAATACGTGTTGGAGAAACTGTATATGCAATAGGTAATCCTATAGGATTCGAATTTAGAAGAACAGTAACTTCTGGAATTATTAGTGCAAAAAATAGAACAATAAAATTAGAAGAATCTGATAAATCTTCATATATGACGGATTTAATACAAACAGATGCTACAATAAATCCTGGAAATAGTGGTGGACCATTAATTTATCCAAATGGAGAAGTAATAGGGATAAATACAGTTAAAATTTCATCAGCAGAAGGAATAGGATTTGCAATACCAATAAATATTATTAAACCTATTATTCAAAGCTTTAAAGAAAGTGGCGATTTTCAAGAAGGAACAATAGGAATATATGCTTATGATAAAGAAGTTATACCATACTTAAACTTGAATTTTAATATTAATTTAGAAAAAGGAATTTATGTTGCACAAATTACCAAAAATGGTCCAGCTGATAATACTGAATTACAAGAGGGAGATATTATAACTAATATTGATTCAAAAGAATTAAATACAATGAATGACCTAAGAGAGTATATTTATACTAAAAATCCTGGTGAAGAAGTAAAATTACAAATTAAAAGAGGAAAAATAAGTAAAGAAATCAGCATAGTATTAGGAAAAAGATAGTTTTAATATATAGAAGAAAATAATTTAAAAAATATCTAATGAATAGGCATTAAAAAGAGTCTACTCATTTGGTATTTTTTAAATTATTACCAATATACAAATGATATTTTTATATGATTAAATAGATAAAAAGTTACTGTAAACTGTATTTTCTTGAATAATCTTTAGTTTCTTTATTAGACATATAAACTTCAGAACGATTCTTTTTCAAAAATTCTATAATTTGATAAACATCAATCCAAATTTCATTAGGGCTATCAACTTGAGATTCATCAAAAATTAATTGCATACCAAAATGTAAATGAGGAGTGTTAATATTATTAACATTTTCCTTTATGCTATAGCCTGTCATACCAAGATAACCTATTACATCTCCAGCTAAAACAGTACCACCTTCTTTAATTCCTTCAGCATAAGGATGATTTTTTCGTAAATGGGCGTAATAATAATAACGTTTTGAATCATTGCTTCTAATACCAATTCTCCATCCGCCATATTGATTCCAACCTAAATGTTCTATAGTTCCAGATTCAACTGCAATAATAGGAGTGCCAATACTTCCCATTAAATCATTACCGAGATGAGTTCTTTTAAAACCATATGATCGTGCATTTCCAAAATCATCATAGTGATTAAAGCTATAGTTTTTTGCGATTGGTAAAAATGCTTTCAAACCATACTTGTTCTGAAAACTTTTAGAACCGTCTTCATTTTCAACTTCTATAGAGTAGTCACCAATAAAATTACCTAAGATTGCAGAATAACTTTCGTAGTAATAAGAAAAATATTTTATATTTTTAGTAATTTCTTCCATAGTCTTATTATTTTGTAGTTGTGACAATAAATCGTCTAAATCTTTTTGTTTGTAATTTTTGAAATTGCCTCCATTTTTACATGCTAAATAAGCTAAAATCTCTATCCAATTATATTTTATATCAGAATTTTGAGAGTGCGAATCAATATCTAATTTGGCAGTCTTACTTAATAAGTCAGCAGTAACAGTAAAATCAACCCACTTTATAAAATCTTTCTCATTCTCTGTATTATTAGATTCATCATTTGCGAAAGAGTAATATAAAACAATAGAGGTTATTAGAAAAACTAGAATTACTGAAAAAATAATAAGTTTTTTGCTTATTTTAACAGTTTTAATAAACAATGAATACACCTCCCATATATAATGTATATGGAAAATAGAGTATTTATATGATATGTAATAATTTAAGTAATGAATAAAAAACATAGAATAAACATTGAAAAGAATAATAAAATATGATAAAATATTATTTAAAAATTATATTAAGAAATGGAGAATGTCAATGTTATTAAATAAGTTTTATTTAGATAAAGAAAAAGATATTATTGTGGAATTATATCAAAACAATGTAGACGAAATATCTTATATACTAAGAACACCAAATCATAATACAGGAAACTTAATTACTAATTTAGCAAATCTATGTAATGTAGAAACGGAAAAGGAAGAAGATGGACTAAAAGTTATAAAAGGTGTTATACCTGCTAGTATTAATGCTAATAATAAAACTGTATATATATTTAGGTTAGGAGGTATAAAGATTGCAAATATTTTTGAGGATGGAAGTATAGACTTAAAAGCAACTATACCAGCTATTGCAAAGACATTAATGTCTCAAACAAAAGAGTATGAATTACCAATAGAAAAAACGATAGTAAAATCATATATACTAAAGAAATATAAATTTAGAACTGATTTACATACACATATGAATGCTAACTTATCACCAGATATTTTGATTGCGCTTGGAATATCACACCAATTAAGATATCCTTTGTATTATATAAAAAAATTAAACTTAAAAGTATCAAAAGAACAAGAAGAAATGCTAACAAAACAAAGAAAAAAAGTTGAAAAGCAATTTGAAAATTCAGAATTAAAGGGAAAATATTTAACAAGAAGAATAGATGATAATACATTCATAAATTTCGCTGACTTTATATTAAATAACTTGGAAAATGCGGAATATAACATTAGAAAAATTAGAGCCAGTC